>JBAQHA010000451.1:0-13145 GCA_049288075.1 Oricola sp. | reverse complement strand
TCGTCGGCGGTGGAATCGCCCTTGTCGTTCTTGTCGTGCATCTGACGGGCGGCACGCGCCTTGCGGAAATTGCAGGCGCGGAGCAGGCGATCGAGCGCTTCCTTATCGATTATCCCGAAGCCCATATCTCCAGAGGCATTGTTTCCGCCGACCGGCGGGACGCGGTGCTGGAACTCGCAGACGGCCATGTCGGCCTCGTCCATGTCGTCGGCAGCAACTACCTGACCCGCTTCGTCAGCCGTGGCGAAATGACGGCGAACGCGAGCGATGCGGAGGCTGGTATGGTCGATCTCGTGACGCATGATCTGACATGGCCCCGGGCTCGCATGACTTTCAACGACATGACAACGGCGCGGGACGTCGCGGGGCTGTTCGCCCCGGAACTGACGAACCGCGCGGACAGGCGAGCAGCGTGATGGATCCGAGCCAGGTTATGCCGAAATTTCCCGACGTGACCCAGTTCGCGATTCCGTTCTTCATCCTCGCGATGCTAGTCGAACTCGCGTGGCTGAAGCTGACCGGCGCGAGGAACAAGGCCGGCTTCGAGACACGCGATACGCTGACCTCGCTGATGATGGGCACCGGCAATGTCGTTGCCGGCATGGTGCTCGGCGTGGTGTCCTACGCCGCGCTGACTTGGGTTTGGCAGTTCCGGTTCTTCGATCTCGGCCTGCACTGGTGGGTGTTCCTGGCCGCCTTCCTGCTCGATGACCTGCGCTATTACTGGTACCACCGCATCGCCCATCGCGTGCGATGGGTTTGGGCTGAACACGTCAATCACCATTCCAGCCAGCATTACAATCTGTCGACGGCGTTGCGGCAGTCGTGGACGGGGCTGTTCACCGGCATGTTCGTGCTGCAGGCGCCGCTGGTGCTGCTCGGCCTGCATCCGGCGGTGATCGCTTTCACCTTCGGCTTCAACCTCGTCTACCAGTTCTGGATCCACACCGAGGCGATCGGCAGGATGTGGAAACCGATCGAACTGGTCTTCAACACGCCGTCGCACCACCGCGTTCACCACGCGACCAACCCGCGCTATCTCGACGCCAATTATGCCGGCGTGCTGATCATCTGGGACCGCATGTTCGGCACCTTCGTCGAGGAATTGAAAGAGGACATGCCGCGCTATGGCATCGTCAGGAACATCGGCACATTCAATCCGCTCAAGGTGGCGTTCCACGAGTGGATCAACATGCTGCGCGACGCGTTCCGGCCGGGCCTGACGTTCGGTCAGCGCATGGGCTATCTGTTCATGCCGCCGGGCTGGAGCCATGACGGCAGCCGCAAAGGCTCGGAAGAGTTGAAGGCCGACTATGTGCGGCTGCACCCGGACCAGGCCGGGATGCCGGGGCTGCCGGGCGCGGACGTGCGCAATGCGCAGAACGACGCCCTCGTTCCGGGCGAGTGAGCGCCGTCAGCGGTCAACCAGGCTTTCAACAAGGGCGGGCAACGCACCGACAGTCTCGGCGCGACGGTAGCGCGGATGGTCCCGAGGTTCCTCTGCGTGTTCGAGCGCCCAGGTCAACTCGTGCGGGACATGTATGCCCCAGCTTCCGGCCTCGAGCGCGGGCAGCACGTCGGACTTCAGCGAGTTGCCGATCATCATCGCGCGCGCCGGGCCGTGGCCGTGGCGGTCGAAGACGCGGCGATAGATTTCCGGCGTCTTGTCGGAGACGATCTCGACATGGGCGAAGCGGTCCTGCAGGCCCGACTGGACGAGCTTGCGCTCCTGGTCGAACAGGTCGCCCTTGGTGATGACCATCAGCGCATAGTCGTCCTTCAATGCCTCCAGGGCTTCGATCACGCCGGGCAGGATCTCGACGGGGTGGGCGAGCATCGCCTTGCCGAGCGCGAGGATCTCGCGGACGACCGGTGCGGACAGCTTGTCGCCGGCGACGGCGGTCGCGGTTTCCAGCATGGACAGGGTGAAACCCTTCACGCCGAAACCGTAGAAACAGATATTGCGGCGTTCCGCGCCGGTCAGTTCGGCGGCGACCGTCTCGGCATCGGCAAAGGCGTCCAGCAGCGCCGCGAAACGCTGCTGGCTGTCATGAAAAAAACGTTCGTTGTGCCAGAGCGTATCGTCGGCGTCGAAGGCGATGGTGGTAAGATGGCGTGTCATCGGCGGGTGTCCGACACTCAGAATACCTTATCAAGAAACAGAAAGATAAGCCCCGAAAGCAGTGCGGCTGCCGGAACCGTTACAACCCAGGCGGCGACGATGGTCGTGAAGTGGACGCGCCGGACCAGCATGCGCCGGCGGGCCTCCTCGGGCGCGCTGCTTTCCGCTTTGGTCGCTGCTTGCTCCACCACGTCGCCAGCCATAGCCGGCTTGCTACGCCGTCTTTCGTATTTGCGCGCCATGTAGTCGCGGCGGCGCTTCGACTTCACGGTGTACCATTCGCGGAAGAAACCCACTCCGAAGACCGCGCCGACGGCGATATGGGTCGAGGAAACCGGCAGGCCGAACCATGACGCGACGATCACGGTGATCGCCGCCGACAGAGCGACGCAATAGGCCCGCATCGGATTGAGCTTGGTGATCTGTTCGCCGACCATGCGGACAAGGCGGGGGCCGAAGAGAAGCAGGCCGAAGGATATCCCGGCGGCGCCGATCATCATCACCCAGAAGGGGATCCGCACCGTCGAGAGCACGTCGCCAGCCTCGGCCGTATGGACGATGGCGGCAAGCGGGCCGACGGCGTTGGCAACGTCGTTTGCTCCATGCGCAAAGGACAAGAGCGCGGCAGAACAGATCAACGGAACGTTGAAGAGCCTGCGGACCGACTGATTGCGGTTCTCCATGCCTTCGGACTGCCGCCGGATGACAGGTTTCGCGATCACGTAGGTCAGCAACCCGGAGGCGAGCCCGATCATGGCGATCGTGAAGCCGCCGAGTTGAATGATCTGCTTCAGTCCCTTCATGGCCAGGTATGCGATGAAGGCGGCCGACATCACGCCCAGAAGCACCGGCACCCATCGTCGCGCCGCGGCGATCTTGTCGTCCTTATAGATGATCTTGGCCTTGATGAAGGCGAGGAAGGCCGCGCCGATGACGCCGCCGAGAACCGGCGAGATGACCCAGCTTGCGGCGATCGAGCCCATGGTCGACCAGTTCACGGCGGAGATGCCGGCCGCGGCGACGCCCGCGCCCATGACGCCGCCGACGACGGCATGAGTGGTCGAAACCGGAGCACCCAGCATGGTCGCGAGGTTGACCCACAGGGCGGACGAGATCAGCGCCGCCATCATGGCCCATATGAAGACCTTCGGTTCGGCGATAGCGGAGGGATCGATGATGCCCTTCGAAATCGTACCGACGACATCGGCGCCCGCAATGAGTGCGCCGGCACTCTCGAACACGGCGGCGATCAGCAGCGCGCCCACCATCGACAGGGCCTTCGACCCGACTGCGGGGCCGACATTGTTGGCGACGTCGTTGGCGCCGATGTTCAGCGCCATGTAGCCGCCGAGCATGGCCGCGATGATGATGAACGCGCCGTTGGTCTCGCCGGACACGTAGATCGCCGCGAACAAGGCTGCCGCCGCAATAAAGAGCAGGCCGAAGCCTGGGCCCGCCAGCCGTCGCGAGAGATGGCCGGCTGCCTCCTCCATGCGGACGATCTTGTCCAGGTCCTTGTCGAGAGTGGCTTTCCGGGCGGGTGTCACGGGATTGGGCATGTATCGAAGCCTTTCAAGCCCGTCTAACAGCCCGCCTGCCGCAATAACAATCAAGCATGACGCCAAACCGGTGAAATCGGCAGGCTATTCCCAGAAAAATGCCGTGACGTCAGGAATATGGCACCGGCGGGCTGTATTTGAGGATCAGATCGCGCAGCCCGGCTTCGGACACCTGCCCGGCCGCTTCGTGGCGCGGGAACCAGCGCAATTCACGTTCGCCTCTCTCGGGCCAATCCTCCAACTGCTCCGTCACATTGAGCGCGTGGACATAGACAATGCAATCGACACATCCGCCCTGGTCGCGGACTTTCTCATAGTGGTAGGTGCCGACCGGTTCTTCGGTAATAGTGCCGGCGATCCCGGCTTCCTCGAATGCCTCCTGCGCCGCCGAGCCGGCGGAGGACAAGCCGTCATGCGGCCATCCCTTCGGGATCACCCAGCGCCGCGTGCCGCGGCTGGTCAACAGCAGCACATCGAGCGTGCCGTCGCGCATCTGCCAGGGCAGCGCGCCATACTGGACGCGCGGAGGCATTGCCATGAGGCCCGGGATATTCAGGAGCCCGCTGGCGCGCTTAAGCAGGGATGGTTTCTTCCTTTGGGATTGCATTCGCCTCTTATGGTCCATTTGTCGGGAAAATACGACTCGTCCGCAATCATGGCGAGCATTTGAGTATTATCTCCCGGAGATCCGGTTCGTCGACGCGATCGGCCGCTTCGTGACGGAGAAACCACTGGCGCTTGCGCTGGCTGTTTTCAGGCCACCGCGGATGTTCCTCCTCAACCTCCATGGCATGAACATGGACGACGCAATCCACCGCGTCGTCCTCGCCAAGGACCTTCAGATAGTGATAGCGGCCGACAGGCATCTTGGTTATCGCGCCGGTAATGCCGGCTTCCTCCCAGGCTTCCTGCGCGGCAGAGCGGGCGGGCGTCATGCCCTCGTGCGGCCAGCCTTTCGGTATGATCCAGCGGCCGGTATCGCGACTCGTGATCAGCATGACCTCGAGCGTGCCGTCGATGGCGCGCCAGGGGAGGGCGCCATACTGCACCTTCGGCGCCGAAGACAGCGCCTTGACGATCTGAAAATGTTGTCTGGCGCGCCGCCGCGCGCGGTTTCCGTCACTTGCTCCCATGCCGCCATTGTGAAGTGGCGAGACCCAATGCGGAAGACGATTGAGCCGGGCGTTCGCCAATAAACCGGTGGATAGCTACTCGGCGGCTTCGCGCGGCCGGTCGGCCTGCAGCCAGAGAGCGACGTCGCGCTTGGCGCGATCCGTCATGGCGCGCTTCCTGGCGACCGTCTTGTCCTTGCCGCGCCAGCGACCCTGATGATCCTCCGGCTTCCTTACGGCGCCATCGTCGAGCGGCGGGAACAGGCCGAAATTGACGTTCATCGGCTGGAAGGAACGCTTGCCCTCGTCCTCCGACACGATGTGACCGCCGGTGATGTGGTTGAGCAGCGCGCCGAAGGCGGTCGTTTTCGGGGGCAGCGAAACAGGTTGGCCGAGCCGGTCGGCGGCGGCGAAACGCCCCGCGAGCAAACCGATGGCGGCGGATTCGACATAGCCCTCGCAACCGGTGATTTGGCCGGCGAAGCGCAGGCCGGGCCGGCTCTTCAATTGCAGGTCTTCGGCCAGAAGGACCGGCGAGTTGAGATAGGTGTTACGGTGCAGGCCGCCGAGGCGGGCGAATTCGGCGTTTTCCAGGCCCGGGATCGTGCGGAATATCTCGGCCTGCGGGCCATAGCGCAGCTTCGTCTGGAAGCCGACCATGTTGTAGAGCGTGCCTAGCGCGTTGTCCTGGCGCAATTGGACGACGGCGTAGGCCTTCTCGGTGGGCTTGTGTGCGTTGGTGAGGCCCATCGGCTTCATGGGACCGTGGCGCAGCGTCTCGCGGCCGCGCTCGGCCATGACCTCAATCGGCAGGCAGCCGTCGAAATAGGGCGTGCCTTCCCATTCCCGGAACTCGGTCTTGTCGCCGGCGATCAGCGCGTCGACGAAGGCATCGTATTGCTCCTTCGTCATCGGACAGTTGATGTAGTCCTTGCCGGTGCCGCCGGGGCCGGGTTTGTCGTAGCGCGACTGGAACCAGGCGATGTTCATGTCGATCGTGTCGAAATGGACGATCGGCGCGATGGCGTCAAAGAAGGCGAGCGCGTCGGAGCCTGTTTCGCGGGCGATCGCGTCGGCGAGCGACGGCGCCGTCAACGGGCCGGTGGCTAATATGGCGAGATCCCAGTCGATGGGCGGCAGGCCGGATATTTCCTCGCGGACGATCGAGATTAGCGGATGATCGGCGATCGCCTGGGTGACGGCCTCGGAAAAGCCGTCGCGGTCAACCGCGAGCGCGCCACCGGCCGGCACCTGGTGGGCGTCGGCAGAGCGCATGATGAGCGATCCCGCCATGCGCATTTCGGCGTGGATCAGGCCGACGGCGTTCTGTTCGGAATCGTCGGAGCGGAAGGAATTGGAGCAGACCAGTTCGGCGAGGCCGTCGGTCTTGTGGGCGTTGGTGCCGCGCACGCCACGCATCTCGTGCAGGATCACCGGCACGCCGCGACTAGCGATCTGCCATGCGGCTTCGGAACCGGCGAGGCCGCCGCCGACGATGTGGATGGGGTTAGTGGTCATGGACGGGAGATACCGCGTCCGCATCGAGGCTTCAAGAAAGGAAAACACCCGCTGCGGGAGGAGGTGCAGCGGGTGTCTCGTTTCCGGAACGCAACCCCGGGAGGAGGATGGAGCGCGTTCCCTATACCGACCGGATCCGGGAGGAGGATGGACCAGGCCGGAATTTCGTGTCCGTCAGATGCGCGCGGCGGCGCGGGCGACGGTGGAGATCGAGGCGCGATCGTAGCCGATATCGGCGAGTTCGCGGGTCGACAGGCGGTTCAGTTCGTGACGCGTCGTTCGATAGCGGCGCCATTCCGTGAGCGTGCGAACGATGTTCATGATCAAATCCACTTCGTGTCTGCTGTCTTACGTGACCGGGGGTCGGCACATCGTTGTTGTTCTGACCCGAAGATAATCGATTGAAGCATTTTGATAAGGCTCAATGCTGCAATGCAGCTATGCGATTTGTGCAATGCACAAATCGGAAGAGCGTGATCTACGAAACGCGAATCGGGAGCCGCAAAAGAAAACACCCGCTGCGGGAGGAGGTGCAGCGGGTGTCTCGTTTCCGGAACGGTGGCCTGGGAGGAGGAAAGACCGCGTTCCATTTCACCGTCCGGCCCGGGAGGAGGAGAGAGCCGGACGGAATTCCAATCGCGTCAGCCGCGAGCGGAAGCCCTGCGAGCGACGAACGGAATGTCGCCACGGTTGATGCCGAGGTCATTCAGTTCGCGCGAAGTGAGGCGGTTGAGCTCGGTGCAGGTCGCACGGTAACGGCGCCATTCAGCGAAAGAGCGAACGATGTTCATTTTGGTATTCCTTTTTAGATCCCGTAGGTGTGTTCTTGTTATGGCGCTCAGATAGGTCCGGCCGCGCGCTTTTAGAAGCGCTCATTCTGCATGGCTCCCATGCAATTGTGCATTGCACAAGAATGACACAATCCTTACCGGATGGTAAATTTTCATGCGGGGCCAAACCTCTGAAAAGACGTCGCTTTCCGACACATGCCTTTCGCAAGCGGATCGCAAATCCGCCACATTCAAGAACGTCCATTCGGGGGCTGAACCTACAAGAAGGAAATCGCAGGCCGACAGGAGCTTGAAGGCGGTCCCGGTCCCGCTTTTTTGCCGTGATGGCGGGGCGTTTGCGGGTTTTTTTCATTGATCGGCGCGCGGGCGGTGGTATAGACGCCCGATCAAGCGGCATGCTCTGTCATGTCCTCGGACAATGCGGATATGGCGGAACTGGTAGACGCACTGGATTTAGGTTCCAGCGCCGCAAGGCGTGGGGGTTCGACTCCCTCTATCCGCACCACCATCCCGCCTGCCAAGGCAATTCGGCCGTCCGGCCCACGCATGTGGACGGCGGCGCAAGCAAGATGAAGGTTGTACAATGCAGGTAAGCGAGACCCTCAGCGAAGGGCTGAAACGCGAAATCAAGGTCGTCGTCCCGAAGGCGGACCTTCAGTCCAAACTGGGCGAGCGCCTGGAGCAGGCCAAGGGCAGGGCGCAGATCAAGGGATTCCGTCCCGGGAAGGTGCCGGTCCAGCACCTGCGCAAGATGTATGGCCGTTCGTTCATGGCGGAAATCGTCAACGAGATCCTGAACGAAACGCCGCGTTCCGTGCTTGCCGACCGTGGCGAAAAGTCCGCGACGCAGCCTGAAATCGACATGACAGAGGACGAGAAGGAAGCCGAAAAGGTTCTCGCCGGCGAGGCCGATTTCGAATTTTCGCTGAAATACGAGGTCATTCCGCCGATCGACCTGAAAGATTTCTCGGCGATTGCGATCACCCGCGAAGTCGTCGAAATCCCGGCGGAGGAAGTCGAGGAGCAGGTCAAACGCATTGCGCAGTCGGCCGCGACCTACGAGACGAAGTCGGGCAAGGCCGCCAATGGCGATCGCGTCACGATGGATTATGTCGGCAAGATCGACGGCGAGGCCTTCGATGGCGGTACGGACACCGATGCCAATCTCGTGCTCGGCTCTGGCCAGTTCATCCCCGGATTCGAGGACCAACTCGTCGGCGTGAAGGCCGGCGACACCAAGCAGGTGAAGGTCACGTTCCCCGAGGACTACGGCGCAGCGCACCTGGCCGGCAAGGAAGCGGTCTTCGACGTCACCGTCAAGGAAGTGGCGGGCGCGGGCGAAATCAAGATCGACGACGAACTGGCGTCCAAGCTTGGCGTCGAAAGCGCTGACCGGCTGCGCGAGATCGTGCGCGAGCAGATCGAGAGCCAGTACGGCTCGGTCACCCGCCAGAAGGTGAAGCGCCAGCTTCTGGACGCTCTCGACGAGCAGTACAAGTTCGACACACCGTCGAAGCTGGTCGATGCCGAGTTCAACAACATCTGGGCGCAGATCTCGAACGAACTCGAGCAGGCCGGCAAGACCTTCGAGGACGAGGAGACGACCGAGGAAGAGGCTCGCGCCGAATACATGCGTCTCGCCGAGCGCCGCGTCCGCCTCGGTCTGGTGCTGTCGGAAATCGGCGAGAAGGCCGGCGTCACGGTTTCCGAGCAGGAACTGCAGCAGTCGGTGATGAACCATGTGCGCCAGTATCCGGGCCAGGAGCAGCAGGTCTTCGACTTCTTCAAGAACAATCCGGACGCCGTGGCCAACTTGCGCGCGCCGATCTTCGAGGAAAAGACCGTCGATCACCTGCTCGAGCAGGTTTCGGTGACCGACAAGACCGTCAGCAAGGATGAGCTGATGGCCGAGGACGAAGAGACCGCCACGAAGGCCGCTTCGGCAGAGAAGAAGGCGGCGCCGAAGAAAAAGGCAGCGCCGAAGAAGAAGGCCGACGAAGCAGGCGAGTAAGCTGCTTTTGGGGAATAGAAAAGCCGCCGGATGCAGATACTTCCGGCGGCTTTTTCATGTTCTTCGTCAAGTGGTCAGGGGTGGTGCAGGCGATTTTCCGGCAGGAACACCTTCGGCAGGAACGCCGGGCGTTCGCCTTCAATCTGCGCGAGAAGCGCTTTCGCGACGAGATGCGCGATGGCGAACGAAATCTTGAAGCCGCCGGTCGCGATCAGCAGATTCGCGAAGCCGGGCATCGGGCCGACGAGCGGCTCGCGTCCTTCCGCCTTGGGACGGATGCCGGCCCATCGTTCCATAACTTCCGCGCCGTCGAGCGCCGGGCACAGCCCTTGTGCGGTCGCGATGACCGCATCGAGCTTTTCATCCGTCGCGAAGGGGTCTGCATAGCTGTTCTCGGACGTCGAGCCGACGGCGACGCAGCCATTGTCGTGGGCGATGACGTAGACGCCGTCGTCATAGAGGATCGGCAGAGCGGGATCGACCGGCTTGACCGGTCGCAACAAGGCAGCCTGTCCCTTGACGCCGGTACCGATGGATTCCGAGTTCGGCCCGGCGAGGAAATCGAAGCTTTCCCATCCGGCGGCGAGAACGACATGGCCGGCGGTTACGGCCTCGTCGATACAATGCAGCGTCCCGTCCGGATCGATCCGCTCGATGGCGGTATTTTCGCGGATAACTACGCCCAGCAGGCGCAATGCGTGGGCAAGGGCAGCGACGAGACCGCGCGGATCGACGCGGGCAGACAAGGTGTCGACATTCGAGCCGAAGGGCATTTCGGTTTGCGGCAGCCAGGCCGGGTCAATGCTATGGCCCTTGATCGTCCAGCCATAGGCGTCTGGCCAGTTGACGCGCGCGAACTCGACCCATTCCCCTGCCTGGCGCAGCCTTGCGCCGGTGCGGATTGGCATAACTCGCCCGCAGCGTCGGTAGCCGGCCGTCATGCCGGTATAATCCTCCAGGGCGGCGACCTCCGTCTCGATGGATATCAGGCCGTCCATCTGGAACTGCTTCTTGGCGTTCCAGTCGACCGCGTGATGCGGCATCAGCGCGCCCATGATCCCGCCGCTCGCGCCCGCGCCGATCTCCCGTTTCTCTATCAGCACGACCGACAGACCTTGCCGCGCGGCGTGGAATGCGGTCCAAAGACCGAATATCCCGGCGCCGATGATGGCGAGGTCGTGGGAATTGATGGCGCTGGCTGATTGCATGGAAATGGCTGATCCGGATCGGGAAAAGACGGAACGGGGTGAATTGGCGCGGGACGAACTGTCCTGGCTCGATGGCGATATGCCGTTTTCGCGGCGCTTTGGCGACCACTTTTATTCACGCGCCGACGGGCGTGCCGAATGCCACCATGTTTTCATGGGCGGAAACGGGTTGCCTGATCGATGGAGCGCGGGCGATTTCACTCTCGGCGAACTCGGTTTCGGCACCGGGCTGAACTTCCTCGAAACCTGGCGGACGTGGCGGGATTGTCGGAAACCCGGCCACACACTCGACTTCGTTTCCTTCGAAGCGTTCCCGATGGAGGAAGCTGCAATCCGGCGGGCGCTTGCCGCATGGCCGGAGCTTACCCCGCTTATGGATGTCCTTGTGGAGCGCTGGTCGTCGCTGTCGCGCGAACCGTCACGTTGGGCGATGGACGACCAAACGGGGCTGACTGTCGTCGTTGGAGATGCGCTCGACGGTGTGCGGCGCTGGATTGGCTCGGCCGACGGGTGGTATCTCGACGGCTTCGCGCCGTCGAAGAACCCGGAAATGTGGTCAGCAGAGTTGATGCAGGCGGTTGCGAACCGGACCAGACACGGCGGCACCTTCGCCAGCTACACTGCGGCAGGGTGGGTTCGTCGCAATCTGGAGGCGGCGGGTTTCGCCGTCGAAAAATGTCCCGGCCACGCGGGAAAGCGCGAAATGATCCGCGGCGTGAAAGCCTAGTCCTTCCAGGCGACGACGAGCCAGCCGGGGATCGGCTCGCCCTGTTCCAGGCGCACCACGATCGGTTCGAAGGCGGTGATGCGGGTGAAGCCGTGCTTCTCCAGCAGCGCATTCAAATAGGCGGCGCTGTGAGCGAAGCGCTGGTTCGGCGTCACGCGCCAAGGTTTGCCGCCAAATTCCTCGTCAGGCATCGTCTCACTTGAAAAGGCGAAGCATCCTCCGGGTGCCGTGTTGGCCGCGACGCCGGAAAACAGCGGTTCCAGTGCGCCGACATAGGGCAGCACGTCGGTCGCCACGACAAGGTCGAACGGTGCGTAATCCTCGTCCCCGTTTTCTTCCCGCGCCTTCTGCCATTCTTCCAGGAAATGCACGGCCTCGTTGACGAAGAGCGCGTCGTAGCAGGCGCGCTCGTCAGCCTGATCGACCATCCTTTCGGAAATGTCGACGCCGGTGGCGTGTTCGCACAGAGGACCGAGCGTCATGCCGGATAGGCCGGTGCCGCAGCCGAGATCGAGCATGCGCCGGAAATAGGTGTCGGGGTCGGCTGCCAGGATTTCGGCGAGTTGCATCGGCACGGCATAGCCGAGATCGCCAGTCAGGATGTCGTCGAAAACTTCGGCATGCTGGTCGAACAATGTCGCCACGTAAGCATCAGGTGCTTTTTGCGGCGCGTCGCCGAGACCCATGGACGCCAGCCGCACGGACGCGCCACAGCGGTCTTCCGGGTCGATGGCGAGACAGGTCCGGTACAATTCGGCGGCTTCCTCGCGCCGGTTCGACTTCTCCAGTTCCAGCGCGCGGTTGTAGGCCTCGGACAGCCTGTCGAATTCGATATCGGAAAGCATAGGAGGAAACTTGCCCCAGACTGTTGTGAAGCATCGCTTAACCATGACGCTTAGGCATATGTCAAAACGAAGCGTGTATCATTCGGGCCGTGGGTCTGATTCGAGGATGGGGACAGACTGTGATGGATAATTATGAGCATTCGCTGCCGATCGCACAGTTGATCGCCAAGGGAACCGTCACCGACGAGGACGTGCTGCATCTGCGCCGCGACGTCTATCGTAATGGTGTGGTCAACCGCGAGGAAGCGCGCGGGTTGTTCGCAGTGGATCACGTGATGGAGGAGCCGCCGGTTAGCTGGACGGAGTTCTTCGTCGAGGCGATCGCCGACTATGTCGTCTTTCAGGAAGCGCCGCGCGGCTATATTTCCGAAGCGAATGCCGAATGGCTGATAGAATCGATTTCCGAGGACGGTGTCGTCAAGCACGCCACGGAACTCGAATTGCTGATCAAGGCGATGGAGCGCGCATACAGTGTACCGCCACATCTGGCCGCTTACGCGCTGCAGCAGGTGGAGCACGCCGTCGTAGAGGGCAAGGGCCCGCTCGCCAATGGGCGGGAACTGTCGCCAGGCATGATCGGCGAGGGCGAAGTCGAGCTTTTACGTCGCATTCTCTATGCGGCGGCGAGCGATGAAGGCAATGTCGGCATTTCACGCCACGAGGCCGACGTGCTGTTCCGCATCAACGATCGCACCAGCGAAGCTGAAAACCATCCATCATGGACCGAGGTTTTCACCAAGGCGATCGCCTTTTCGCTGATGGCGGTGTCCGGTTACGAGTTGCCGACCCGCGAGGAGGCGCTCAAGCGCGAGGAGTGGCTGGACGACGCGTCGGCCAATCTCGGCGCTTTCTTCAAGCGAATGTTCTCCGGCAGCTTGAGCGCTCACATGGACGCGGTGCGGATGGAGACCGGATCAGAGGCCTATTATGCGCGGCGCAACGCCGAGAGCGCGCATTTGCGCTCGGGAGCGGAGCGCATCGACGATGAAGAGGCGAACTGGCTAGCCCACCGCATCGGCAAGGACGGCAAACTGCACGAGAACGAAAAGCAGCTGCTTGGTTTCCTGAAGAAGGAATCACCGCAGATCCATCCGGCCCTGCAGCCGCTCCTCAACAAGGTCGCCTGAGCGGTCAGAGTTCGCTACGGCGTTGAAGCCGCAGCAATTCCTCTTCGATACGGCTTATCGTTGCGCCGGTTTCCTCGTGAAGCCGGCGCAATTTTTCGAACTGGCCGCGCAGGACCGAGATCGCG
>JBAQHA010000450.1:0-11980 GCA_049288075.1 Oricola sp. | reverse complement strand
GCGCTGAGGCCGACATGGAACAGCGTGTTGCAGCCGATGCCCCAATGGTTCGGGGAAGGACTCGACAGATCGGCGTTGTTGATCGAACCGCCGAGGCTGGCCGAAGTGTAGAACCGCCGGCTCCAGTGAACCTGCCAGTTGAGGCCGGCATAGGCGACGTTGACTGGCGTCGCGCCGTTCTCGACGAAGGCGACGTCCGTGCCGACATAGGGGCGCGGCGAACCGATGCGCGAGAGAAAACCCGGCGAGGGGAGCAGGAGTTCGCCGTTCAGGACGAAACCGCTTTCGTCATGGCCGGTCAGGGCGCCGGTGTCGTAGGCCGCGCCGCCGATCCGGACTTCCCATTTGTCGGCGTTGTTGCCGACCCACGGCCAGCCCGACGCGGATCCGCCGCCGGCGACGGCCGCGGCAGCCGGCATCAAGGCGAGTGCTGCCGAAAGCCCGAAAAGGTAGTCCCGAAGTCTCATGGCCGAATCTGTTTCCTTGGATTCCGGCTCCGTTCATACCAGAAGAAAGTGCCGATGTTGTTACCTTCATGCCATAGACATGTTTTTCCGGTTTGCCGCGCGCACGCGGCCGGACTATGTGAGGCGCCATGAGTCACGATAAATCCATGCCCTCCCAGCGCCAGTTGCGCGTCGGCGAACAGGTCCGCCATGCGCTGACTGAAGTCCTCCAGCGCGAGACGATACGCGATCCCGTGCTCGAGGACTGCGTCCTGTCGGTCAACGAAGTGCGCATGTCGCCCGACATGCGGATCGCGACGATCTATGTCACCGCGCTTGGGCGCGAGGACATGCAACCGGTCATCAAGGCGCTGGCCGCCCACGCGAAATTCATCCGGGGCAGCCTCGGTCCGGCGCTTCGCCAGATGCGCTTCATGCCGGAACTGCGCTTCCGCGCCGACACGAGCTATGACAACTTCTCGAAGATCGACGAATTGCTCCGCTCGCCCGAAGTCTCCCGCGACCTGGATAGAGACGAAGGGGGAGACGAATAGTGTCCCGGCAGCGCAAGAAGAAGGGCCGGCCGGTTTCCGGCTGGCTGGTGTTCGACAAGCCGCTCGGCATGGGTTCGACCGACGCCGTTTCCAAGGTCAAGTGGCTGTTCAAGGCCGAGAAGGCGGGTCATGCCGGCACGCTCGATCCGCTCGCCTCCGGCATACTGCCGATCGCGCTCGGCGAGGCGACCAAGACCGTCCCCTATGTGATGGAAGGCGTGAAGGTCTATCGCTTCACGGTGCAATGGGGCGCCGAAACCGCGACCGACGACGCCGAGGGGGCGGTGTTGAACGCCTCCGACGAACGTCCCTCGAGGGAGGCGGTCGAAGCGATCCTTCCCGGTTATGTCGGCGCGATCATGCAGAAACCACCGGCCTATTCGGCGATCAAGATCGGCGGCGAACGCGCCTACGATCTCGCCCGCGAGGGCGAACCGGCTGACATTCCGGCCCGCGAGGTCGAGATCGAGCGCATGTCGATTCTGTCGCATGAGGATGGCCGCACCGCCTTCGAGGTCGAGTGCGGAAAGGGCACCTATGTGCGTTCGCTCGCCCGCGACATGGGCCGCGAAATCGGCTGCTATGGCCATGTCGTCGAATTGCGCCGAGCCGTCGTCGATCCTTTCGACGAGGAAGATGCGGTCACGCTCGAAGAGCTGGAGAGGGCGGTGGAGGAAGCCGAGGCCGCCGTCGGCGGCGCCGAGGACGACGAGGACGCGGCCGACGCCCGCCTGACCGCCCGCTTCGCCGCGCTCGATCATTTCCTGCTCGATACCGGCGAGGCCATGCACGGCTATCCGCAGATAGTCGTCAGCGGCGATCAGGCGAACCGCATTCGTCTCGGCAATCCTGTCATTCTGCGCGGCCGCGACGCCCCATTGCCGACCGAAGACGCCTGCGCCTTCGAACGCGGCAAGCTGATCGCCATCGGTGAGGTCGCGGAAGGTGAATTCCGCCCCCGGCGTGTCTTCAAGATCTAGCCCGTTTTCCGCAGTCTGGGCGTTTCGGCGACCGGGGCCGTACCGGTAGCCGCCTCATGGGCGAACCGCGCCAGCAGGGCGTCGAAGGCTTCCGGCTGTTCCATGAACGGCGCATGGCCGGCATTCTCGATCACGTGGCAGCCGCCCTCGTGTATCGACGGTCCGCGCAGCGTGCAGACATAGCCGGTGCGCACCAGGGGATCGTGATCGCCCTGAATCAGGCATACCGGTACGGGCGAGGATTGTACGGTGCGGAGCTGGTCGCAGCCCTTGCCCGAAAACATGTCGCGCGCGATCGCGGGGCGCAGCCGTTCGTCGGTGCGCAGGATCGTTTCGACGAAACGGCCGTCCGATTGCCAGCCCAGCGACAGTCTCTCGAATTTCCGCGCTTCCAGGTAGGAAAGATGCGCCTTCGAGGCGAGAAGCATGTCGAGGGAGAAATGGAACCCGCGCACCATGCCGAGCGCCCCGTGGGGAAGCGGCGGCGTGCCGAATGTCGCGATTCCCGCGATCTGGCAATGAGCGCCCAGCAACTCGATTGCGACATGCCCGCCGAGAGACCATCCGGCGACGATGCAGCCGGATATGCCGAGTTCCTCGATCGTCGAGGCCACGACGCTTGCCAGTCCGCGGATCGTGTATGTTGTCGCCGCGTCGACGGGGTCGTCCGACTGGCCGTGCCCGGGCAGGTCGATGGCGATCAGCCGGAACCCGGAAAGCGCCGGATCGCCGAATTGGGCGCCGAACACTTCCTTTGAAAAGCCGGACCCGTGCAGAAGCAGGATCGGAATCGATCCGCCACGGCGTTCCTTCACAGCGATACGGCCGAATTCGGTGTCGATCTTGTACTCTTCGATTCTCTGCATCGGTTCGTCGCCGGCGTGGTTCATCTGGTTGTGGCTGTCTCGCATGGCGCCCGTAAAAATTCGGACCGCCGAATGATTCGGATTTTATCGACTGCGGTAATCATTTATGGGATGGATCTGATGGGAAGGGCATCCCGGGGCGGAGAATTCGCTCGTTTTTGCTGGACCGGCTGGCGCGCGGGAATGTCGCCTGCCCATGGTTATTCGGAGCGCGCATGTACGATCTGGCTGTCAGCATTGTCGCAATTTTCTGTCTCGGATCATCCGTCTGGGCTGTTTTCGGCCACTTCAACGCGGCCGAGATGCAGCCGGGCGCCAAGGTCGTCTCCTTGTTCTCGCTCGGCTCCGGCGCGGTTCTTCTGGTGCTGGTATGGCTTTTGCCGCAACCGCATCTCGCGGCGATTGTTGGTGTTGTGGTGATGGTGGTGGCCGAGCTCCTCTTCTGGTCCGCCATCCGCGCAACCCGCAAGGCCAACCTGCTCGCCGCATTTGCGATCGAAAATCCGCATGCGCTCGTTATGACCGGGCCGTACCGCTTCATTCGCCACCCCTTCTACACATCCTACCTGCTGTACTGGGCGGGATACTCGATCGCGACCTGGACCGTCTGGAGCATACCTCTGTTCGTCGGACTGGCCGTCATGTATTGGCGCGCCGCCGCGGACGAGGAGGCGAAGTTCTCGCGGACCGGCATGGCCGAAACCTACGCCGATTATATGCGCGGCACCGGGCGGTTCTTTCCCCGTTTCACTGGGCGTCGCGCCTGACGCCCGGTTTCCTTTCGCGATTGCGACCTGTTGCAGCGGCCGGGCGATAGCGGTTCCCTATCGCGGCGTGGTGGTGTAGCCACGGCTAGAACGAAAGGACTGATCCATGATCGAAAAGCGCGACTTCTACATCGACGGCGCCTGGATTGCCCCGGACAGGCCGAACGATTGCGACGTGATCGATCCGGCAACCGAAGAGGTCTGCGCCGTCATCTCGCTCGGCGCGAAAGCCGATGTCGACAAGGCGGTCGCCGCTGCGCGCAAGGCGTTTCCGGCCTGGGCGGCCGCGCCGCTGGAAACCCGTATCGCGCTGCTCGAAAAGCTCGACGCCATCATGCAGCGCCGTATCGCCGAACTTGGCAAGGCCGTATCGATCGAGATGGGCGCGCCTATCGATTTCGCCATCGAGGACCAGGCGGCGTGCGGCCCCTGGCACATGGCGGGCTTCCTGCAGGCCGCCAGGACCTTCCATTGGGAAGAACCGTTCGCCGAAAATCAGGTGATCGTGCGGGAGCCGATCGGTGTCTGCGGCCTGATTACGCCGTGGAACTGGCCGGTCAACCAGATCGCGCTCAAGGTCTTCCCGGCGCTGCTGACCGGTTGCACCTGCGTGCTGAAGCCGTCGGAAATCGCGCCGCTGTCGGCGATGCTGATGGCCGAATTCATCGACGAGGCCGGCTTCCCGAAAGGCGTCTTCAACCTCGTCAACGGCGACGGTCCGGGTGTCGGCGAGGCGATGTCGCATCATCCCGATATCGACATGATGTCGTTTACCGGCTCGACGCGCGCCGGCGCGCTGGTCTCCAAGGGCGCCGCCGACACCGTGAAGCGGGTAACCCTGGAGCTCGGCGGCAAGTCGCCGAATATCATCTTTGCCGATGCTGACGTGTCGAAGATGGTGCGCCGCGGCGTCAGTCATTGCATGGAGAACACCGGCCAGTCCTGCAACGCGCCGACGCGCATGCTGGTCGAGCGCGCCGTTTACGACGATGCCGTCGTTGTGGCGAAGGAAGCTGCCGAGGGCGTCGCGGTCGGCAATCCGCGCGAGCATGGCAAACATATCGGCCCACTTGTCTCGCAGGCCCAGTTCGACAAGGTCCAGGGCCTGATAGAGGTCGCCATCGCAGAGGGCGCGCGTCTCGTCACCGGCGGCATGGGCCGCCCGGACGGCATGAACCGCGGTTATTTCGTCCGGCCCACCGTCTTCGCCGACGTCAACAACGGGATGACGATCGCCCGCGAGGAAGTTTTCGGTCCGGTTCTGGTGATGATACCTTTCGAGGGCGAGGAGGAAGCGGTCCAGATTGCCAACGATACACCTTACGGACTCGCCGCCTATCTCTCGACGTCCGACGCCGGCAAGGCGCAGCGCGTCGCGCGTCAGCTGCGCGCCGGTATGGTGCGCATCAATGGCGCGGGCCTCGGCGTCGGTCATCCTTTCGGCGGCTACAAGCAGTCCGGCAACGGACGCGAGGGCGGCAAGTGGGGCATCGAGGATTTCCTCGAGACCAAGATCCTTGCCTGGCGCTGAGGCCGTCACCGGAGCCTTCCCGGGCGTTTCGATGCGGCCGATTGCGCAAATGATTGCGGGCGTGGCGAAAACCGGGAGCAAGGCGCTTGTCACTGCCGGCAACCTGTCCCATATCGGGGTCTGACCTGCGTGCGGCGACGCCGAACTCCGGGGAAATTGCGTTGAACATCAGAGAGGTCCTAATGGTCGCCCGAAAGCTGATCGCCCCGATCAATGAATTCCTGGAGAGCGAAACGTCGGGCGGTCTGGTGCTGATGGCATCTGCTGTCGTGGCGATGATCGTTGCCAATTCGCCGCTGGTCGAGGCCTACGAGGGCACGCTCGACACCAAGATCCTTGGCCTATCCGTGCTGCATTGGATCAACGACGCGCTGATGGCGGTGTTCTTCCTGCTGGTCGGCCTAGAAATCAAGCGCGAGTTCCTGTCGGGCGAACTGTCGAGCTGGTCGCAACGTATCCTTCCGGCGATCGCGGCCGCCGGCGGCATGGCGGTTCCCGCCATCGTCTATATCGCGCTCAACACCGGAGCGGAGGGCAAGCTTATTGGCTGGGCGGTACCGTCGGCGACCGACATCGCCTTCGCGCTCGGCATCATGGCGCTGCTCGGGCCGCGCGTTCCGGCCTCGCTGAAGATATTCCTTATGGCGCTGGCGATCATCGACGATCTCGGCGCGGTGGTGATCATCGCGGTTTTCTACACCAACGACATCCATCTCTGGGCACTTGCTGCCAGCGCCGGCGTGACGGCGGCACTGGTCGCGCTCAATCTCCTCGGCGTGAAGCGGCTGCTGCCCTATCTCGTCCTCGGCGTCGCGCTCTGGGTATTCATGCACGAATCCGGCGTCCACGCTACCATCGCCGGCGTCATCCTGGCGCTGACGATACCTTCGACCGGCGGCTCCCATTCGCCGCTGATGAAGGTGGAGCATGTCCTCGCCAGGCCCGTCGCCTTCCTGATCGTGCCGATCTTCGGCTTCGCCAATGCCGGCATTCCGTTCTCCGGCATGAGCCTCGAATCCGTCTTCCATCCGGTGACCCTGGGCATCGCCGCTGGCCTGTTCGTCGGCAAGCAGGTGGGCGTCTTCGCCGCCACCGCGCTGATCGTCTGGCTGAAATTCGCCGTCAAGCCCTATGGCGCGACCTGGGCGCAGATCTACGGCGTCAGCCTGCTCTGCGGCGTGGGCTTCACCATGAGCCTGTTCATCGGCCACCTCGCCTTTCCCACGGAGCCGCAATTGATGCTCGAGGTGAAGCTCGGCGTGATGATCGGATCGATTGCCTCCGGCGTTATCGGTGCGATGCTGCTCAGCGTCGTCGGGCCGAAACCGGCGCCTGTCGCGGCCTGACGCAAGGCCGCGGAAGTGCAGTGAGGCAAGGCTGTCAGGCCTGTTCTTCACAAGGCCTTTCAATTCGGGGAAAATTACACTATATGCGCCGCATCACGCGCGGTTGCGTCTGATAATAACGGCCCGTGCTGGACGACATCCCGGCACAGGGCGGCAAACTCGAAAAACAGAGGGGCTTTTGCTCCGCATAACGAAAGGATACACGATGTCGATTACGCCTGAGCGCAAGGCCGAGCTCATCAAGAAATTCGCAGCTGCCGAAGGTGACACCGGTTCGCCGGAAGTCCAGGTCGCGATCCTCACCGAACGGATCACCAACCTGACTGATCATTTCAAGGACCACAAGAAGGACAATCATTCCCGTCGTGGTCTCCTGAAAATGGTTTCGCAGCGCCGCAGTCTCTTGGACTACGTGAAACGCAAGGACGAAGCACGTTACCAGAAGCTGATCGCCGAACTCGGCATTCGCCGCTAAGAAATTGGCGGACCGGCCCTGCCGGTCCGCTTTTGCCTTTCCGGGTGGCCTGAAACCGGAAACCGGCCGGCGGACAAGAACACCGTCGCCAGACCCGAGGGAGCTTCGGGGCAGGATTGCCGGCTGCTTGAGATACGCCCAAGCATCCCGTCGTCTTGCCCGTGGCTCGTTCATAACGAAGTCATCAGGCATCCGCCGCCAACGGGCAGCGGGTGGCCTGCGCATAACAAGGACAAGACATGTTCAATCATCACAAAGTAGAAATCGAATGGGCGGGCCGTCCGCTCATTCTCGAAACCGGCAAGATCGCCCGCCAGGCGCACGGCGCCGTCATGGCGACCTATGGCGAAACTATCGTGCTGGCCACGGTCGTTTCGGCCAAGGACGCAAAGCCGGGGCAGGATTTCTTCCCGCTCACCGTCAACTACCAGGAAAAGACGTTTGCCGCCGGCAAGATCCCGGGCGGCTTCTTCAAGCGCGAAGGCCGTCCGTCGGAAAAGGAAACCCTGACGTCGCGCCTGATCGACCGTCCGATCCGTCCGCTCTTTCCCGCCGGCTACAAGAACGAGACCCAGGTGGTCCTCACTGTCCTGCAGCATGACCTTGAAAACGATCCGGATGTGCTGGCGATGGTTGGCGCCTCTGCCGCGCTGACCTTGTCGGGCGTGCCCTTCATGGGCCCGATCGGCGGCGCGCGGGTCGGCTACATCAATGGCGAATACGTCCTCAACCCGCATGTCGATGAAATGGCGGAGAGCGATCTGGACCTCGTCGTCGCCGGCACGGCGGATGCCGTCCTGATGGTGGAATCGGAAGCCGACCAGCTTTCCGAGGAAGTGATGCTCGGGGCCGTAATGTTCGGTCACCGCGGCATGCAGCCGGTCATCAACGCGATCATCAAGCTCGCCGAAGTCGCAGCCAGCGAGCCGCGCGAATTCGAGCCGGAAGATCTTTCCGCGCTTGAGAACGAGATGGGAGGCATTGCGTCCGCCGACCTGGCGAAGGCTTACACCATCATCGACAAGAAGGAGCGCTACGCAGCCGTCGACGCGGTCAAGGACCGGGTCAAGGGCCATTTCGCCCCGGCCGAAGGCGAAAGCGCCAAATGGACCGCCGAACAGGTGGGTAGCGTCTTCAAGTCGCTGCAGGCCAAGGTCGTTCGCGGCAACATCCTCAAGACCAAGACCCGTATCGACGGTCGCGACCTTTCGACCGTCCGTCCGATCGTCTCGGAAGTCGGCGTTCTGCCGCGCACCCACGGTTCCGCAGTCTTCACCCGCGGTGAAACCCAGGCGATCGTCGTCGCGACGCTTGGCACCGGCGAGGACGAGCAGTTCGTCGATGCGCTGACGGGCACCTACAAGGAAACCTTCATGCTGCATTACAACTTCCCGCCCTATTCGGTCGGGGAAGCAGGCCGCATGGGCTCGCCGGGGCGCCGCGAAATCGGTCACGGCAAGCTGGCATGGCGCGCGGTTCACCCGATGCTGCCGACCGCCGAAGAGTTTCCCTACACGCTGCGCGTGGTCTCCGAGATCACCGAATCCAACGGCTCGTCCTCGATGGCGACCGTCTGCGGCACCTCGCTGTCGCTGATGGATGCCGGCGTGCCGCTGAAGGCTCCGGTGGCGGGCATCGCCATGGGCCTGATCAAGGAAGGCGATGAGTTCGCTGTCCTGTCCGACATTCTCGGTGACGAGGATCATCTCGGCGACATGGACTTCAAGGTGGCCGGCTCCTCCAATGGCGTCACCTCGCTGCAGATGGACATCAAGATCCAGGGTATTACCGAGGAGATCATGAAGATCGCTCTTGGCCAGGCCCGCGACGGCCGCCTGCACATCCTGGGCGAAATGGCCAAGGCGCTGTCGGAAAGCCGCGGCGAACTGGGCGAATTCGCTCCGCGCATCGAGCAGATTAAGATACCGGTCGACAAGATCCGCGACGTCATCGGTTCGGGCGGCAAGGTGATCCGCGAGATCGTCGAGCAGACTGGCGCCAAGATCAACATCGACGACGACGGCACGGTGAAGATCGCTTCCGCCTCGGGCAAGGAAATCGAGGCCGCCAAGAAGTGGATCCACTCGATCGTTGCCGAGCCGGAAGTCGGCGAGATCTATGAGGGTACAGTCGTCAAGACCGCCGATTTCGGCGCCTTCGTGAACTTCTTCGGCCCGCGCGACGGCCTTGTCCACATCTCGCAGCTCGCCTCCGAGCGCGTCGCCAAGACGACCGACGTCGTCAAGGAAGGCGACAAGGTCTTCGTCAAGCTGATGGGCTTCGACGAGCGGGGCAAGGTCCGCCTGTCGATGAAGGTCGTCGATCAGGAGACCGGCAAGGAAATCGCACGGGAAGAAAACGCCGAGTAATTTCCGGCCTTCCCTTGATCGAAATTCGGCGCGGGGCATCATGCCCCGCGCTTTTTCATTTTTTGCAGTGGGATTTCATGAGCGCCGCCGTCGAGACCTTGTTCCTGCCCTTCTCATCCGGCGACGTCGATCCGCCGGGAAAGGGCGACCGCTTCGCCTTCCTCAACGCCGCCTCACCGCGCGCGCAGCCTGACGATGTATTGAAGGCCGCCCTTGTTTGCGAGCAGGGTTTCCGTCCGGACTTCCTCGCCCTGCAGCGAGCCGGGTACCAGGCGCTGCCGGAATTCGATGCCGGCAGCATGGACTTCGCTGCCTGCCTCGTACTGGTGGGGAAGCACAAGGGCGAAAACCACGCAACTATCGCGCGCGCCTGCCGTCTCGTGAAACCGGGCGGGACGGTCGTTGTTTGCGGCGACAAGACGCTCGGCATTTCGAGCCTGCGTAAATGGGTTTCCAATCGCGTTGAGACTGCCGGTTCGCTTGCCAAGCATCACGCGACCGTATTCTGGTTCGCAGCCCCCCAAGGCGACGCATTCGCCGACGCTGTCGAGCCGCCCGTCCTCGCCGATGGCCGCTTCGAGACCGCGCCCGGCATGTTCTCACACGCAAGGCCCGATCGGGGCTCCGTGCTGCTGGCGGCGCAATTCGATGCGCGCATCTCCGGCGCCGTCGCCGATTTCGGCTGCGGCTGGGGCTATCTGGCTATCCATGCGCTCCAGGCGGGATCTCCCGCCAGTCTCGCGCTGTTCGACGCGTATTATCCGTCGCTGAAAGCCGCTGAACGCAATCTCGCTCCCGTCGCGGGCAGCGTGCCGGTCGCCGGCCACTGGATAGATCTGACTTCGGAACCCGTCGCCCGCCAGTTCGACTGGATCGTCATGAATCCGCCCTTTCATTCCGGCCGCGCGTCGGAACCGGACATCGGCAAGGCCTTCATCGCATCGGCCTCGAAGGCGCTCAAGCCGGGCGGCCGTCTGCTGATGGTCGCCAACCGGAAGCTGCCTTACGAGCAGGCGCTCGCACAGGGGTTTCGCCGGGTCGAGGAAAAGGTCGTCCAGGACGGCTACAAGGTGATCGAGGCGATGCGCTGACCGTTCGATGCCAGCGGTGTGACCTTGGGCGTGAGTTTCAGCGGTTTTCCGAAATGGTAACCCTGCATCTGCGAGCATCCGGCAGCCCTGAGCAGGACGGCCTGGCCCTCGGTCTCGACGCCCTCCGCCAGGATCGTCACGTCGAGCGCATGCGCCAGATTGACGATAGTCGTGACGACCGCTCCACCATTCTCCTTTTCGCCCAGCCGCGCGACCAGCGATCGATCGAGCTTCAGCTTGTTGAACGGTAGGTCGGCGAGATAACTCAGATTCGAATAGCCGGTGCCGAAATCGTCGATGGCGATGGTGCATCCGAGGCGACGGATCTGCTCGAATGTCTCGCGCACGGTTTCGTGGTCGCTGATCAGGATATTCTCCGTGATCTCGATTTCGACACGCCTGGGGTCGGTGCCGGTCTCCTCGAATATATTCGCCAGCTCTGTCACGAAGAGCGGGCTTTCGAGCTGTTTCGGCGAAACGTTGACCGCCATTGATACGTCGGGTGGCAATTGCTTGGCGTCCTCGCAGGCCTTTTGCAGCACCCACTTGCCGATGCGTCCGATCAGCCCGCGTTTTTCCGCGACGCGGACGAATTCGGCCGGCGGGATGACGCCCTTCTGCGGGTGGGTCCAGCGTAGCAGCGCTTCGTAGCCGACGGTCCTGCCTGTCAGGCTGTTGACCTGCGGCTGGTAGACGAGATCGAACTCGCCGTTGCACAAGGCGTGCGGCAGTTCCGCTTCGATCCACTTGCGATAACTCGCGGTTCGCGTCATTTCCGGATGATAGATCGCCCAGTTGCCCAGACCGCCGGATCGAGCCGTCGCGCGCGCTAGGTTCGTGCGGCGCAGCGTCTTGACCACCGACAGGTCGCCGGGTTTCATCTCCACCAGGCCTGCAGTGCAGAACACGGTGATCACCTTCGTGTCGGTGTTGATCGGCTTGGCCAGCTCGTCGATTACCGCCGTCATCACTGCCTGCAGTTCCCGGTCGTTGCGGCTCATCTCGACGACATAGGCGAATTCGCTGCCGCCAATCCGCGCAACGGGACCGAGTCTGCCGACAAGCTGCGTTAGGCGGCTTGCGACCGTGCGCAGCACTGTGTCGCCGGTTTCCCGTCCGTGCGTGTCATTTATGTCGCGAAAGGCGTCGATCTCGATCGACACGAGCATCCAGCGGCTGGCGCCGACTTTCGCGTTTTTCTGCCTTCGAAACAGCCGCGCGATTTCGCGCTCCAGACCGGAGCGTGTCAGCAGCGTGGTCATCGGATCGGTGTGAATGTCCGGTTGGCGAGGACGGTTGGCCTTCGCGCTTTCGGCGAAGAAGGCATGCGCGAAACCGGAGCTTCCGAGGGCGGCCAGCGTGGCGACGGCCATGCCCGAATAGGTGAAGTCGAGGGGCCCGGACAGACCGGAACCTGACAATACCATTGCGCAGAAGGCCAGCGACGCAGCGCCGAATCCGCTCGAAGCAATCGTGAAGAGGCGAAGAATTGCCACCCGCCTCGTAAGAGAATTGAAAGTCATGTTCAACCCCACGAATCCTTGCAGGGTTGCAC
>JBAQHA010000449.1:0-6065 GCA_049288075.1 Oricola sp. | reverse complement strand
TCATCTTTCAGATGAGGATTCCGTCCGCCTACCTCGTAAACCAGAGCGAAACTCATATCCGCGTAAACCTTGGTGCGCTCCCCAAGTTGGAAGCGCGTAGGCGATCCGTGTCGAACAGGGCATCAGGCCGGCCGCCCCGTTGTTGGAGTTGATCAACACGAGGTCGAAGGGATGCAAGGCACCGGTGACCAGTGTCATCGCCTCCGTGGATCGGTTCATCTGGCCGGGCCGAAACCGAAGCAGCGCGAAATGCCGGACGATGCCGGCATTGACCTCCAACACCTCGATGGCCCAGTCTGGAAGCGGCCCCCCCCTTCGCAGCAGCCTGCCACGATCTCGGGGGGACCCGCCCCGGAGTCGGACACGTCGCCCAGCGGGGGCAGCCCGCTGCATCCGGCAAGAATGAGCGACACGGTGAGCGAAAATACCCTGAGGATAGCCCGAACGGGGGCCGTGATCGCGAAGCTGGCTCTCGTGTGTTGTTGCGGTCGAGCACCGCCGATTCCCTAAACCTCAAGTGCCTCCACGGGCGGCGTCCGGAGCGGCCTCTGAAAGGTTGCTCCCCTCGACAGCTTTGTGTCTTCCAATCCCGTCGCCCCGTGAACAACGTGGTCAATGCGTCCCGGCGAATCCAGGTCGACGCTCGGTCAAGGGCCTCGGCTCGTCAATCTCATGCTCTGTCGCAGGAACCGAGGTCGGCCGGAGGCATTCGTCGGGACCGCGGGTGGGAACACGAACACGGGCAAGTCTCATTCGAAGAAGTCTCTCCCAAAATGCTCGGCGTTTTCTTGACGAGTTGAATAATGACGATGTAAGTCACCCGCTCGACGAGCGCTCCGGTTTCGAGGGAATGGTGCTACGAGGACGGCATGTATTCGTCGGCGGTGGGATCGCGTCGCTTGCCGGGGCTTCCTTCCTTTTGCGGGACCACGGCGTGCGCGGTCCGGACATCGTTATTCTCGAGGCCGGTTCCGAGATCGGCGGCAGCCTCGATGCCGCGCCGCTTGGCAACGATCTCTACCTGACGCGTGGCGCCCGCATGTTCGAGGCGCATTATGTCTGCATGCTCGACCTCCTCGGGACGATCCCGTCGCCGGATGTCGCAGGCAAGAGCCTCCGGGACGACCTCATCTCGTTCAACGAGGAGCATACGGTGCCCTATGCCTTCGACAAGCTCGTCGATGGCCGGATCCTGGGGCGGCACAGCGGCGGGCTCAGTACTGGCCTGGCCGTCAGGATCCTGCGAATGATGCTTACGCCCGAAGGCCATCTCGACGGGCTGAGGATCTCGCAGTGCCTTCCGCGCAGCTATTTCGACAGCGAACACTGGCTGAAGGCATCGACCATCTTCGCGTTCCAGCCCTGGCATTCGGCGGCCGAGTTTCGCCGCTACATGCGCCGCTTCCTCCATTTCGTCATGCCGCCCGAAGCGCGCACGCCCGTGCTCTCGACCCGGTACAATCAGAGGGACTCGATCGTCGCGCCGCTGCAGGACTGGCTGGTCCGGTCCGGCGTCGAGATCCGAACGGCGTCCCGTGCGACGGACGCCCGGTTCGAGGAGGGGGTAGCCGGCCGGCGCATCGTCGAGATCCTGACCGAAGCCGGGCCTCTGGCGCTCGGCGAGGAGGACCGGGTCTATCTCACGCTCGGGTCCATGATGGACGGCGCTGTGGTCGGTGCGCCGGATGCTCCGCCGCCCCAAGCGACGGGCCCACTTCCGGCATGGGAGTTCTGGGAACGGCTGTCGCGCCGTGCCCCGGGCTTCGGACGCCCCAGCGCCTTCATGGCCGACCGGCGGCAGACGGAATGGCAATCCTTCACGATCACGCTGCATGGCGGCGCGCTCGGCGTCCACCTGGCGGGCCAGCGCCCGTCCTGGGCCCGATCGAGCGCGCTTCTCGCTCTGGCCGGCTCGCCATGGCGTCTGTCGATCCTGCAGGTCGAGCAACCCCATTTCCGCACTCAGACTGCCGGGACGGAGGTATTTTGGGGCTATGCCTTGCGACAGGACCTTCCTGGGCGCTTCTGCGGCGTCCCGATGACCGAAGCGACGGGACGCCAGATCCTGGACGAGATCGCCGGTTTCCTTTGCCTTGGTGGCGACGCGCGCCGCCGCGTCTTCGGCGACGCAACCGTCATTGGCTGCCGAATGCCGATGATCACCAGCCAGTTCCTGCCCCGGATGAAGGGCGACAGGCCCGCCGTGCACCCCGAAGGCGCGCTCAACTACGCCTGCATCGGCCAGTTCGTGGAACTCCCCGACGACACCGTGTTCACGGTGGAGTACTCGGTTCGCAGCGCTTGGCACGCGGTGGCAAGCCTGAACCCATGCGGCCCAAAGCCGCCGCCCGTCGTGCACCCGGATCGGGACCCGGGGTTGATCGCGCGCGCGCTTCGACGCGTGTTCCTGCCCGCTCGACCGGGCGGAGCGGCCTGAGCGGGCGGGATGGGACAGGCCTTGCCCGACCGCGCGCGCCTGGACATCGCTGGGGTACTCGACCACGGGCGGGCAGACCGTGGCGATAGTTGGATCAGAAACCCCCGTCGCGCAGCCGGTCAACGAGCTCGTCAAGATTACGAGGGCGCCGAGCCGCGGCCTCCAACATCTGGCGTTGGACATCATTGGCCTTCTCCGTGGTTTCAAGGCGTTCGGCGAGGCGTCCCGCTCGCTCCCCGGACCGCCGAAGCGTAAGCAGGAACAGGAGCACGGTGAGGACGATGGCGCCGTAGCGCAGAGCTGCCCGCATCCACGGGCTCGTGGCGATCCCGGTGAGCAGCCCGGCGATCACCGCCGCCCCCCGCTTCCAGTCGTCGACGCGGGCATGGATGGTGACCGCGATGCCGCCGAGCGCCACGGCGATGAAAACCCAGCGTAGCGTATCGAGATACAGCACAAGCGGCAGGATCGCGGACTGGGTCTCGGCCATCACCTGCTGCGCCACCTCGACGCCGGCTGCGCCCAGCGTCGCCACGCCTGCCGCGCCACCACCCTTAGTCGATGCCGCGGCTATTGGACCGGCCGGCGCGATCGCCGATGACGCGATGGCCGGGGCGTTCGAACCGGCCCAGCTTCTTGATGTCGATGTGGATCGGTTCGCCCGGATGTGGCACTGGTAACGGCGGACCGGTTCGACCGGGTCGAGGTCCTTGAACCGCGCCAGCCCGCCGCCCCTGCAGGATGTTCCGAGCCCGCCGATACTGCTCGGCGAGCACTCCGTCTACGCGTTTCTTCAGAACGGCGGCGCGTGCCACTCTACCGACGCTCGTTCTGCGGAGCTGTCAGCCTCCAAACCTGACTTGACTCAGAAGGGCTTTCCACGCTGCCATCTCATCGAGAGCCTGCCAAATAAGGTTCGGACTTTGTCCCCTTAGGCCCACTATCTTCGGCCATTCTCCTCACCGTCAGGCGCGGAAATCCTTGTAGGACTGGCTGAAAGGCCGGCCGAGTAGCGATACCCAGATGAAATTGACGGCGTAGCGCAGGCCCACCGTGACGATGCCTTCGCCCTTCATGCGCCGGGCCGACGAATAGACCGGTAGCCGGAACGTCCATTTGACCCGGCCGACCTCGCTGATGCGGCGGGCGACGTCGGTATCCTCGCCGTAGAACTCGATCGTCGTGTCGTAGCCGCCGATCCTGTCCAGCGTCGTCCGGCGCACGACGAAATTGCCGCCCTGGATCATCGCGCCCCTGCGCGTGACGCGGTTCATTGCCTGCGAGACGACGTAGCCGCCGACATAGAACAGGCGCACCATCGCGCGGCCGAACCGCCCCATGTCGTAATAGATCAGCGGCCCGCTCAGCGCGGCGAGGTCCGGATTGGCGGAAAATTCGCGCAGCACGGTGTTCAGCCAGCCGGGCGTCAGGCGCGTGTCGGAATCGATATTGGCGACCAGGTCGCCGGTCGAGGCGACATAGCCCGCCTGGCGCGCCCGCACGAGGCCCTTCCTCGGCTCGTCGATAACCGTGACGCCCGGAACCGCCAGGGCGCGCTCGCGCGTTGCGTCTGTCGAAGCATTGTTGACGACGATCACCTCGGCCTCGCAGCCGGCGCCATCCAGTTCGCGCATGATCGATTCGAGGCAGGCGCCGACATAGTCCTGCTCATTGTATGCCGGAACGACGAACGAGATTTTCATGCGGATTTCCTGGCTCCGTTGCACGGCCGCGGGCAGGGCGAACGTTTTTTCGTCGCGGATTCACGCAAAAGCTGCGCCGCGAATCCGCGGTACGGCCAAATTGCGAAATGTAGATGACAGTGTTCTGCTTCGGTCGGAGGGCGCGCTGACGCGCCGGCGCGGACCTTAAACCGGATATCCGTGCTTCAGGATGATCGCCCAGGCGGCGCGGTTGAGCTCTTCGATCTTCCTGATCGAGCCCTTGATTCGCCCGATTTCGTCCTCGTCGAGGTTCTGCGGCTTGCCGAACTTGATGCCCTGCTTCGTCTCGGCGACGCGCATCAGG
The DNA here is from genome assembly GCA_049288075.1 of Oricola sp. Lineage (GTDB taxonomy): Bacteria > Pseudomonadota > Alphaproteobacteria > Rhizobiales > Rhizobiaceae > Oricola. Next base: position 1,600 of record JBAQHA010000449.1, on the reverse strand, counting down.
ATCGTCTTCGCGTTCCGCCCGCCTTCGTCGAAGGAGTAAAGACAGTGGTTGTAGCGGTTCTTGTGCTTCAGCACCTCGGCCATCTCCGAGGTGAACGACAGGATCTCGTCGCGGGCGCCCTTCTCCACGCGCTCCAGTTTCGCCAGTCTGTCGACCAGATCGAAACGGGCGCGCGTGGTGTTGAGCGTGAGGAAGATCACGATGGCGGTTTCCTTGTCGACCCCCGCGAGCCCCGCGATGAAATGCACCAGCAGCGTCTCGGTGTTGGTCCATGAATAGTTCATGCGCCCGAGCAGCAGCAGCACGTCATCGAAATTTTCCAGGGTGATCGCGGTATCCATCCCCGTCTCCGCCTAGTTCAAACCGGATCCGGGCGGGTTTCCCGTGGAGAGGCGGTCGAGAAAGATGCCCGCCGCCTCGGTGCGGTTCGACGCGCCCAGCTTGGAAATGATGTTGTGCATGTGAAGCTTGACCGTATGCTCCGACAGGCCGAGCTTCTCGGCGATGTTCTTGTTCTGGTAGCCCTGCGACGCGAGCTCCATCACCTGCACTTCACGCGCGGTCAGTCCCTGGGCGCGGGATGGCCCCGCTCCCTTGCCGCCGCCGCGCCGCGGCGGCTTCGCGGCCGGCTCGTAGCGCGCGGACCGCTTCATCATGTTTTCCATCACGTCGGGCGGGCAGTAGTCGCCGCCGCTCAGCATCAGCCTGATCGCCGACAGCCAGATGTCGAGCCGCAGATGCATCGGCAGGAACGAGCGCACGGTGCCGAGTCCATGCAATTCGGCCGCGCATTGCGACGGCGGTTCTGTATGGTTGAGCGAGATGCAGATCACCTGGTCCGGGAACATGCGGCCGAAATCGTCCGTCTCTGTGCGCAGCGATTCGCAAAGCGAATCGTCGACAAGAACGAGACGCGCGTCGTCATCGGTCTCCGCGCACCATTGCCGGGCCTCGGCGAAATCCGACAGCCTGTGGAATTTGAATTCCGGGAACTCGAAAGTGAGGTTGCGAATCAGGCACTCTGAGAAAGCCCTGCCGGGGCCTATGTAAACGATTCCCGGCGATCTGTTGTCGGCGCGAAGGCGCCGGTTCCCCTTGCCATTGTCAGAGATATCATCACGATTCGGCTGCATGCTAGCCTCCTGCTCTAGATGCCCCGAAACGGTTTGAAATCAGGTGAAATCGGACTTTGTGATTGTTATTGTTTGCCCGGTTACCCTAGCGTAATCCCTTAACAACTTCTTACCATTCTTTCCATCCATCGCATATAGATCAATCGATCAGGATAGGCCGCTTAGGCAGCTCGAGAGCGGCCTCAATTCGGCTGATGGTATAATGTATTTGTATGTCGGTGCGACGACGGCCGCCTCACCTGAAATGGTTAACGATTAGTACTTTTTGACCAGGCGATTAATGCCGCGATCAAGAGATTTAGATCGAATGGAAGCGGCGCAAAACCGGCGCGGCATTCTCTACGGTTGCCGTCGGAAAGCTCTATCTCATTGAAAAGAAAAGACTCCTTTTGTCAAGTGTCGCGGCGGCGGCTCCGCTCCGGCGGGACTAGACCCATTTCCCAGCTTTCCTTGGCGAGCGTTCCTAA
>JBAQHA010000448.1:0-17781 GCA_049288075.1 Oricola sp. | reverse complement strand
CCTGTCGATCCGAACGAACTGACCGCACGCCTGCGCACCCAGGTGCGCCGCAAGCGCTACCATGACGGCCTGCGCAACAATGTCGCCGCCTCCATCGAGCTCGCCGTCACCGACGGCCTGACCGGGCTGCACAACCGGCGCTATCTCGACACTCATCTGGAAACGCTGGTCGCCCGTTCGCTCGCCCGCGACAAGCAATTGTCGCTGCTGATCACCGACATCGACCGCTTCAAGACGGTCAACGACACCTTCGGCCATGACGCGGGCGACGACGTCCTGCGTGAATTCGCCCGCCGCCTGCGGATCAACGTGCGCGGAATGGATCTCGCCTGCCGCTATGGCGGCGAGGAATTCGTCGTCGTCATGCCGGATACGCCGCCGCATGTGGCGGTCGAGGTCGCCGAGCGTCTCCGCGCACAGATCGAGGCAGACGGTTTCGCGATCGAGAACGGCGTCCGCACCATCGACGTCACGGTTTCCGTCGGCGTCGCCAGCCTGATCCGCCAGGGCGGCGAAGACGCGAAATCGCTGCTCAAGCGCGCCGACAAGGCGCTCTACGAGGCCAAGAACACCGGCCGCAACCGCGTCGTCTCCGACGCCGCCTGACGCCTATCCGGCAAGCCGCTTTTCGTAGCGCCAGATCTCCAGCGGGAATCCGCCGCCTGCGCCTTTCAGCTCTACGGTTTGCGTTCGCGCAAGTTGCCATCCGCATTTTTCGTAGAACCGCGCCGCGCGCATGTTGCCGATCGCGCAGGCGAGCCATGCGATCTCGACACCCTTGGCGTTCATCCGCATTTCCGCATCGGCCATCAGCCTCGCGGCGACGCCGGTCCCGCGCGCCTGCGGCGCCACAAAGAGTTGGTCCAGTTCATCCCCGTCGATGATGCAAAACCCGTCGGGCGCACCCAGGGGCCCACTGGCGCGCAGGTCATGGAAGCGATGCGAGATGCGTTCGCTGAAGCTTTCAAGCGTGCGAATACGGCAGAGTGCCACCGGCACGAGATCGTCATGGGCCTCATGCCAACTGTCGTGCCAGAGTTTCGCAAGCTTCGGCATCTCGTTTTCAAGCGGGTCGCGGATTGCCGGTTCGTTCATGCTGACCAGCATGCATTTGCGAGGCCGTTCGGCCAACAAAAAACCGCCGGTCTTTCGAACGGCGGTTCCGGAATGCGCTTATGCGCGAAGCCTTACTTGATCTTGGCTTCCTTGAACTCGACATGCTTCTTGGCAATCGGGTCGTATTTGGTCTTCACCATCTTCTCGGTGAAAGTGCGGCTGTTCTTCTTCGTCACGTAGAAGAAGCCGGTGTCCGCGGTGGACAGCAATTTGATCTTGATCGTCGTGGCCTTTGCCATGGTCCTGTACCTGTCTTCCTTGAAAGCGAGCCGAAAACGGGCACTGGAAAGACCGTCGGCGAATTTGCGCGGAAACTACGGATTACCGCCCAAAAGTCAAGCCGTCATTCCAGCGTATGGATGAAACGCCGATGTTCGGCGCGGATGAAGGGCACGGGTATGTCACGGGACATGCCCGGGTCCTCTTTCAGGCGGTTTGAGAGCAGTTCGAGAATCGCCTCGGTGATGTCGGGCATCTTCACGCACTGCATTGAGTCGAGTCCAATCCAGCGCACTTCTTCCAGTTCCTCCGCCGGATTGGCGATCAGCCCGTCCGGATTGACGACGTGATCGGCGTCGGCGACGAAGAAACGCGTGTCGAAACGGCGCGGCCGTCCGGGCGGGGTGATCGCGCGGGCGATGAAGCGCAACGCCGACAGATCGGGCACGATGCCGCTTTCCGCAAAGGCCCGCCAGGCATCCGTGCCGCCGGAGGAAGGCGTCGCGCCGTTGCGCCCGATGAACAGCCCGGTTTCCTCATGCGTCTCGCGGATCGCCGACATCGCCAGCGCCTCGGCGCGTCGCAGGCTCCCCCTGGCGCCCATACCCTTGACCAGCCTCTGTGCGTCGCCCTCGTGCAGGGTGCCGGTGCGCGGCGCGGTCATGTCGGACCGCTCGGTGCGGCCGCCGGGGAAGACGAACATGCCGGGCATGAAGGCGAGCTTTTCCGATCGCCGTCCCATCAGCACTTCCGGCGCACCGCCGGATTTGCGTAGCAGGATCAGGGTCGCTGCGTCGCGCGGCCGAATGAAGGGCGCCGGGCCGTAAGGTTTTGTCGTTTCGACGAACTTCATGGAATGCGGTTCAGGCGTCCTGCTCCGGATGCGTGTCGGGCAACTCGTCCTCGCCGCCGAAGCCGTGCATGTAATTCGCCCATTGGAAGGCGATGACCGCGCCCTTCAGGGGCTGCATCAGCACGATCGACATCGCGATCATCACCGGGATCCAGATCGCGAGGTGAATCCAGCCGGGCAGGTCGATCAGCGCTTCGGCAAATGTGAAGCCGCCGACGCCGATATGGCCGACGATGAGGACATTCAGATAGGCCGGAAAATCGTCGGCGCGGTGATGGCTCAGGTCCTCGCCGCAGACGGCGCAGGATTCGACGGGCTTCACGAAGGACTTGAACAGCTTTCCTTCACCGCAGTTCGGGCAGCGGCCTGCAAACCCGCGCTTGATGGCGGGCATCGCCGGCCTTTTCGGTTGTGCGTGTTCCTCGCCGCTGTGGAAGAAGACTGTTTCGCTCATCGACTGCGTCCCGGTTTGTTGCGCCCGCGCGGCGGTCCGCCGCGGCTGGTTCGCGCCTGCATGCGCGCGCCCTTTCGGGCCTTATGGAACGATTTGGTCGGCATGCCAAGCTTGCGCGGCTCACTTACCATCTCGAAGCGCATCGAACCGGCGAGCGGCAGCACCTCGACGATCTTGATCGTCACCGGGTCGCCGAGCCGGTAGCCGGTGCCGGACTTTTCCCCGACCATGGCGTGCATCGACTCGTCATGGACGAAATATTCGTCGCCCAGCGTCGAGGCGGGCACGAAACCGTCCGCGCCATAGGACGGCAGTGAGACGAACAGCCCCGCCGACGACAGGCCCGCGACGCGCCCGTCGAACACTTCGCCGATGCTTTCGGCCAGATGCAGCGCGATCAGCCGGTCGACGGTGTCACGCTCTGCGCCGACGGCGCGGCGTTCGGCTGCCGAAATCAGACCGGCGATCTCGCGCAACTGGTCCAGCGTCACGTCCGGCAGGCCGTCCTTGCCATCTCCAAGCTCGAGCGCGCGGATCAGCGCACGGTGGACGATCAGGTCGGCATAGCGGCGGATCGGCGAGGTGAAATGCGCGTATCGCAACAGGTTGAGGCCGAAATGGCCGTAATTCTCCGGCGCGTATTCGGCCTGTGCCTGGCTGCGTAGGATCACCTCGTTGACCAGCGCCGCGTGGTCCGTGTGCTTGACGGCTTCCAGGATCACGTTGAACGCCGACGGGCGCAACTGCGCGCCGCGCGCCAGCGAGATGTCGAGCGTTTTCAGGAACTCGCGCAGCGACTCTTCCTTGGCCATCGAGGGCTGGTCGTGCACGCGGTAGACGAGCATCTGCCGCTTCGATTCCAGCGTCTCGGCGGCCGCCACGTTGGCCTGGATCATGCATTCCTCGATCAGCTTGTGCGCGTCGAGGCGGGCAGGGATGACGACCCGGTCGACCATGCCGTCCGCATTGAGGATGATCTTGCGCTCCGGCAGGTCCAGTTCCAGCGGCCCGCGCGCATGCCGGCCCTTCAATAGGCAGTGATAGGCGTTCCACAGCGGCTTGAGGATGGTCTCCAGCAGCGGTCCGGTCTTCTCGTCCGGCGCGCCGTCGATCGCGGCCTGCGCCTGGTTGTAGGAGAGTTTCGCCGCCGACCGCATGACGATGCGATGGAACGAGTGGCTCTTCTTGTGGCCGTCCGCGCCGAAGACCATGCGCACGGCGAGGGCAGGACGGTCCTCGCCCTCGCGCAGCGAGCACAAATCGTTGGAGATGCGTTCGGGCAGCATCGGCACAACGCGGTCCGGGAAATAGACAGAGTTGCCGCGATTGAGTGCCTCGCGGTCGAGCGCCGAACCCGGCCGCACGTAATGGGCGACGTCGGCGATCGCCACCGTCAGGACAAATCCGCCGGGATTGGAAATGTCCGGGTCCGGTTCGGCGTGCACCGCGTCGTCATGGTCCTTGGCGTCCGCCGGGTCGATCGTGATCAGCGGCAGCTTGCGCCAGTCCTCGTGGTTCTTGTCTGGCGCGATCGGTTTTGCGGCGGCGGCTTCCGCCAGCACGGTCTCGGGGAAGACATGGGGGATGCCGTTGGCATGGATGGCGATCATCGAGACCGCCTTTTCCGACGCGAACGAGCCAATGCGCTGCGTCACGGCGGCGCGCGGCAGGCCGTAGCGGCCGGATTGCGTCGTCTCGACCTCCACCAGGTCGCCGGGGCTGGCGTCGGCGAGTTGGTCCTTGTCGATGATCAGTTCGGACTGTTTGCGGTCGACCGGCTCCAGCCGGTAGCCGCCGTCGTCCATGCGGCGGATGACGCCGAGGATCGCCGAACGGCGTTTTTCGAGCTTCTTGATGACGCGCGCCGTGTGCACGCCGGTCGAATCCTGTTCGGGCGCGATGCGCGCCAGCACCCGGTCGCCGATGCCCGCGACGGGCGCGCGCACCTTGCCATGGCGTGGCGCGCGGATCGCGATCAGCGGCGGCGAACCGCTTTCCGCCTCGTCCCACTCCAGCGGCCGGGCGAGCAGGCCACCTTCCTTGTCGCGGCCCGTGATCGACAGCACCATGACCTGCGGCAGCGCCCCGGACGCGACGAGGCGCTTGCCCCGGCGCTGGAAGACGCCTTCCTCCTCCAGTTCCCTGAACAGGTGCTTCAGTGCGACGCGGTCGTCGCCCTTCAGGCTGAAGGCCTTGGCGACGTCGCGCTTGGTCGAGCGATCCGGATTGTCGCGGATGAAGGCAACGACATCTTCGCGCGTCGGCAGATGCGCGGAGCGCGGCTTTGGCAGCGGTTTGGGGTCGCCTTTGCGCCTAGCCATCGGCCTTGGCGGCGGCTTTCTTCTTCGCCGGAGCCTTCTTTTTTGCGGCCGGCTTCTTCGCGGGCGCCTTCTTGGCCTTGCCGCCGCCGACCTTCACGCCGGATTTCTCAGCCCGTTCGGCGATCAGCTTGACCGCGTCCTCGATCGTCAGCGACATCGGATCGGTATTCTTCGGGATCGTTGCGTTGATCTTGCCGTGATTGACATAGGGCCCGTAGCGCCCGTCGCGCACGGTGATCGGTCCGCCGGCCTCGGGATGCTCGCCGAGTTCCTTCAGCGCCGCCGGAGCCGATGTGCGGCCGCGTCCCGGTCCCTTGGCGACCTTCTCGGCCAGCACGGAGACGGCGCGGTTGATGCCGATCGAGAACACCTCCTCGGCGTTTTCGAGATTGGCGTATACGCCGTCATGCAGCACGAAGGGGCCGTAGCGGCCGATGCCGGCCGAGATCATTTTCGCCGTCTCGGGATGTTGGCCGACGTCTCGCGGCAGCGCCAGCAGCGCCAGCGCCTTCTCGTGGTCGATATCCTCGACTTTCCATCCCTTGGGCAGGCTCGAACGCTTCGCTTCCTTGCCATCGCCGCGCTGCACATAGGGGCCGAAGCGGCCGGAGCGCAGCGTGATGTCCTCGCTCGTATAGGGGTCCTTGCCGAGCATCTTCGGCCCGTCGCCGAGTTCGGCTTCCTCGCCCTTCGGCCCGTCCTCGCCGAGTTGGCGGGTAAACGAGCATTCCGGGTAGTTCGAGCAGCCGACGAAGGAACCATACTTGCCGAGCTTCAGCGAGAGATTGCCGGTCCCGCATTTCGGGCAGATGCGCGGATCCGAGCCGTCCTCGCGCGTCGGGAAGACGAGCGGTTCCAGCTGTTCGTTCAGCGCGTCCAGTACGTCCGTGATGCGCAGTTCCTTGGTTTCCTCCACATGGGCGGAGAATTCGCGCCAGAAATCGCGCAGCACCTGCTTCCAGTCGAGATTGCCGGCAGAGATCTCGTCCAGCTTCTCTTCCAGCGAGGCGGTGAAGTCGTATTCGACGTAGCGCTCGAAAAAGCCTTCGAGGAACGCCGTCACAAGACGGCCCTTCGTCTCGGGAATGAGCTTCTTGCCGTCCAGCTTGACGTATTCGCGGTCGCGCAGCGTCGTCAGCGTCGCCGAGTAGGTCGATGGACGGCCGATGCCGAGTTCTTCCATCTTCTTGATCAGCGAAGCTTCGGAATAGCGCGGCGGCGGCTCGGTGAAATGCTGCGTCGCCTCGATCTTCTCGCGCGCCGGCTTTTCGCCGATATTCATCGGCGGCAGGCGGTTCGAGTCGTCGTCCTCCTCGTCGCCTTCCGTCTTCATGTCGTCGCGGTGCTCGGTATAGGCGGCGATGAAGCCGTCGAACTTGATGACCGAACCCGTCGCGCGCAGGTTGGCTTGCTTGCCGTTCGCCTCGGCGATGATCTCGACCGTTGTCCGCTCGATCTCTGCGGAAGCCATCTGGCTTGCGATGCCGCGCTTCCAGATCAGGTCGTAGAGCTTCATCTGGTCGGCATCGAGCGCGCCGCGCACCGAGGCGGGGGTGCGCATGAAGTCGGTCGGACGGATCGCCTCGTGCGCTTCCTGCGCGTTCTTCGCCTTGGTCGAATAGAGGCGCGGCTTTTCCGGGACGTAATTGGGACCGAATTCCTTACCGATCGCCCCGCGCGCCGCCTGCACCGCTTCCGGAGCGATCTGCACGCCGTCGGTTCGCATATAGGTGATCAGGCCGACGGTTTCTCCGCCGACATCCATGCCTTCATACAGACGTTGGGCGATCTGCATGGTCCGCGCCGGCGCGAAGCCAAGCTTGGCCGAGGCCGCCTGCTGCAGCGTCGAGGTCGTGAACGGCGGGGCGGGATGGCGCTTCTGCGGCTTGGCTTCCAGCGAGTCGACCCGGAATGTCGCGCTTTCGAGCATCGCCTTCACGGTCGCCGCATGGTCGCCCGTGCCGATATCCATCTTGGTGACGCGTTTGCCGTCGAAACCGGTCAGGCGCGCGATAAAGGGCTGGTCCGCCTCGGTCTTCAGATGCGCGGCGATCTGCCAGTATTCTTCTTTCGTGAAGCGTTCGATCTCGCTTTCGCGATCGCAGACGAGGCGCAGCGCCACGGACTGCACGCGGCCGGCCGAACGGGCGCCTGGCAGCTTGCGCCACAGCACCGGCGACAGCGTGAAGCCGACAAGATAGTCGAGCGCCCGGCGCGCCAGGTAGGCGTCGACCAGCGGCATGTCGATGTCGCGCGGCTGCGCCATCGCTTCCGTGACGGCCTTCTTGGTGATGGCGTTGAAGACGACGCGCTTGACCGGCTTGCCGTTCAGCGCCTTCTTCTTGTTCAGCACTTCCAGCACATGCCAGGAGATCGCTTCGCCTTCGCGATCCGGGTCGGTCGCGAGAATCAGGCCGTCGGCCGTCTTCATCGCCGCGGCGATGTCGTTGAGGCGCTTGGCGGAGGCGGCATCGACCGCCCATGACATCGCGAAATCCTCGTCGGGACGCACCGAACCGTCCTTTGCTGGCAGGTCGCGGACATGGCCGAACGACGCGAGCACCGTGTAGCCGGAGCCCAGGTATTTGTTGATTGTTTTGGCCTTTGCAGGCGATTCTACGACAACTACATCCATGGCAAACGATTATGAGAGGGGCCGAAACGGGCCGACGGCGCAACGGCAATGGCACCGCACATGGAGGTCTCTTGCGATTTGGTCAAGGGGGCAGCGCCGGAATAAGGCCACCAACCGCGTTTGCGCGTAATGGTTGAATATCGTTCCATTGCAATCTGAAATAGCAATGTTAGACTGTGAATGCCGGGCAGGGTGGCCCGCGGCGGGAAGGGTGGATGGCCCGTCCGGCGTGTGGCGGTTGCGGAATTCAGACAGGGGACTTGGGTGGCAGAGATCCGTCAGGCCGATCTGGATCGGCTCGAATATGTCAGCACCATGCTTGCGGAACTGCGCCGCATGGCCGCCTGCGAAAATTGCGGCACGCTGTCCTACCTGATCGAGATGGCCTATCTCGAGGCGCGCGAGGTGATCGAACGCGACGATGCTTCAGGACGCCGCGGCGACAAGCGAGACGCGGTTGCCTGAGTGACGCTCGATCCGCCCGGCGAGGTCGAGTTCCAGAATTGCCAGAAACACCTGGGCCGGCGCCAGACCCGTATGGCCGATGATGTCGTCCATATCGACCGGCGAAGGGCCGAGCAGGGTCAGGATTTGGCTGCGCTGGTCGTCGTCCGGCGGCAGCGCCATGACGTCCCCTGCTTCGAACAGCGGCAACTGGCCCTTGGGCATGGATGACGCGCGTTCGTCGAGCGGCGCCAGTGCCTCGCTGACGTCGGCGGCGGACGTGGTGACGATCGCGCCGGATTTCAGCAGCATGTTGGTGCCCTCGGCGCGCGGATCGAGCGGCGAGCCCGGCACGGCGAAGACCAGTCGGCCGAGTTCGTTGGCGAACCGCGCCGATGTCAGCGAGCCGGACCGCATCGCCGCCTCGACGACGACGAGGCCCAGCGACAGCGCCGCGATGATGCGGTTGCGGCGCGGAAAGTCCCGCGCCCGCGCTTCCCAGCCAAACGGCTTTTCGGTGATCGAGGCGCCGCGGCCGCCGCTTTCGATCTCCTCCAGCAGCGCCACGTTCTCGGGCGGGTACGGCCTGTCGATGCCGCCGGCGAGCACGGCAACCGTCCCGGTGCCTGCCGATGCCTCGTGCGCCGCGCGGTCGATACCGCGCGCCAGCCCCGATACGGTCGCGAAGCCCGTCTCGCCGAGCTCGCGCGCCAGTCTCTGCGTGAAACGGATGCCCGCCATCGAGGCGTTGCGAGCGCCGACGATCGCCACCGCGCTGCGCTGGAAGACCTCCGGATTGCCCTTGATCGTCACCAGCGGCGGCGCGAGATCCGTGACCCGCAACATCGGCGGATAATCCGGCTCGCCGAGGCCGACGATGCGCGCGCCATGGCGTGTCGCCGATTCCAGCTCGCGTTCGGCGTCGGCAACACTCGCCAGCCGCACCGATTTCAGCGCACCGCCGCGCGCCGATAGGCCGGGCAACATGTCGAGCGCCGCTTCGGCCGAGCCGCAATGGGCGATCAGGTCGCGGAACGTCGCCGGGCCGATATTGTCGGACCGGAAGAGCCGCAGCCAGGCGAGCCGCTGTCGATCGGAGAGGATGAACTGGACCGGCTTGCCTGTCTTTCCGCCCGCCATCGCCATTGTCTCAGCCTTTGGCCCCGATCTTGCTCTCCTCGCCGGAAAGCAGGCGGGAAATGTTCTGGCGGTGTTTCCAGAACACGAGCGCGGTCAGCAGGACGTAGAGCAGGCCGATGTCGCTTTCCCCGACATAGAACAGGGCGACCGTGGTCGCGACGGCGGCCGTCAGCGCGGCGAGCGATGAATAGCGGAAGATGAAGGCCATCGCGATCCAGGTGACGGCAAACGGCAGCAGCACGTGCCAGGAAAAGCCGAGCGAGATGCCCGCGAAGGTCGCCACGCCTTTGCCGCCCCTGAACTTCAGCCATACCGGGTAGAGGTGGCCGAGAAACGCTCCGAGCCCCGCCAGCATCGCCGCGTCCGTGCCAAGGAAATGGTCGGCGAGCGCCACTGGCACGAGGCCCTTCAATGCGTCGAGCAGTAATGTCAGCGCGGCGAGTTTCTTGTTGCCGGTGCGCAGGACGTTGGTCGCGCCTATATTGCCGGAACCGATCGAGCGGATGTCGCCGAGACCGGCCATCTGCGTCAGGATCAGGCCGAACGGCACCGATCCGGACAGATATCCGATGGCGAACGCCAGAAGGAGCGCAACCGGTGATGCATCTGCGAAATTCATGTCGATCCGGCCCTGCGAAGCGGTTCTGCCCGCGATTTATGCGCTGTAAACCGTGTTGCCTGCAACCACCGTTTGCATCACGCGGCCGCTGAAACGCGCGCCGTCGAACGCCGTGTTCTTCGATTTCGAGCGCAGTCTGTCCGCATCGAGCACCCAGGGCGCGTCGATGTCGAGGATCGCGAAATCGGCCGGCGCGCCGGGCGCGAGCGTCCCCGCCTCGATGCCGAGCAGTCTCGCCGGGGCCGTCGCCATCGCCTCGATCAGTCGCGACAGCGTCACTTCGCCGGAATGGACGAGGCGCAGGCCGGCCGCCAGCAGCGTTTCGAGCCCGACAGCGCCGTCTGCGGATTCTGAGAACGGCAGGCGCTTGGTGTCGACGTCCTGCGGATCATGCGAGGAAACGATTACGTCGATCGCGCCGTCGCGCAGCGCGGCGACCATCGCCTGGCGGTCGTCCTCGTGGCGCAGCGGCGGCGACAGCTTGAAGAAGGTGCGGTACTCGCCGACGTCGTTCTCGTTCAGCGACAGATGGTTGATCGAAACACCCGCGGACACGGACAATCCCTTGTCCTTCGCCACGCGGATCGCGTCCGCCGATATCGCGGTGGAGATCTTCGCAGCGTGATAGTTCGCACCCGTCAGCGCCGCGAGCCGAAGGTCGCGTTCGAGCGGCACCACTTCCGCCTCCCGCGGAATGCCGGAAAAGCCGAGCCAGCTCGAAAACAGGCCCTCGTTCATCACGCCGCCGGCCGAAAGGTCCGCGTCCTGCGTCTCATGCGCGATCATCGCGCCGAAATCCTTGGCGTATCGCATGGCGTTGCGCATCACGGCGGCGTTGGCGACCGTCTGGCGTCCGTCCGTGAAGAACACCGCACCAGCCGCGAGCAGCAACCCGATCTCGGTCATCTCCGATCCGTGCAGCCCCTTGGTGATCGCGGCGGCGGGATAGATGCGGGTCTTGGCCGTCTCGCGCGCCGTTCGCATCACGAATTCCACCAGCGCCACGTCGTCGATGACGGGATCGGTGTCCGGCATCATCACCAGCGACGTGACACCGCCCGCCGCCGCGGCGGCGCTCGCCGAAGCGATGGTCTCGCGGTGTTCGCCGCCCGGCTCGCCGATGAAGACGCGCATGTCCACCAGACCGGGTACGATCGTCAGCCCGGCGCAGTCTCGCTCGACCGCGCCGTCCGGCGTTCCCTGGTTCAGCGCATCCGCGCCGGCCGCGACGATCCGGCCGTCGACCACGATCAGCGAACCGACGCCGTCATGCCCGCGCGACGGATCGACGATGCGGGCGTTGGAATAGACGGTGGCGCCTTGGTTTGCGGTCGTCATGCGGCGTCCCCGTTCTTGCGCGGGTCGAGCAGTGCTTCCATGATCGCCATGCGCACGGCGACTCCCATCTCCACCTGTTCCTCGATCATGCTCTGCGGCCCGTCGGCGATTTCGGATGCGATCTCGACGCCGCGGTTCATCGGGCCGGGATGCATCACCAGCGCGTCCGGCCTGGCATGTGCCAGCTTCGCCGCGTCGAGGCCGTAATGGCGGAAATATTCGCGCACCGACGGCACCAGCGCCTGCGCCATGCGCTCGCGCTGCAGCCGCAGCATCATCACCACATCCGCGTCCTTCAGCCCGTCCTTCATCGAGGTGAACACCTCGACTCCCATCTGCTCGATCCCCGTCGGCATCAGCGTCGATGGCCCGACGACGCGCACCCGCGCGCCCATCGTGTTGAGCAGGATGATGTTGGAGCGCGCCACGCGCGAATGCAGGATGTCGCCGCAGATCGCCACGATCAGCCCGTCGATCCGGCCCCTCGCGCGGCGGATCGTCAGCGCGTCGAGCAGCGCCTGCGTCGGGTGCTCATGTGCGCCGTCGCCGGCATTGATCACCGCGCAGTCGACCTTGCGCGACAGCAGCGCGGCGGCGCCGGCGGCGGAATGGCGGATGATCAGGATGTCCGGGCGCATCGCGTTCAGGGTCATCGCCGTGTCGATCAGCGTCTCGCCCTTTTTCACGGAGGACGAGGCGACCGACATGTTCATCACGTCCGCGCCAAGGCGTTTGCCCGCCAGTTCGAACGAGGATTGCGTGCGCGTCGAGGCTTCGAAGAACAGGTTGATCTGCGTGCGGCCGCGCAGGATCGATTTCTTCTTCTCCTGCTGGCGGGACACGTCCACATCGGCGTCGGCGCGGTCGAGCAGGGTTTGGATATCGGGATAGGTGAGACCGGCCATCCCGAGCAGATGGCGGTGCGGGAAAATCGGGAAGTCGGGCGCGGCGCTCATTTGAAAACCTGCTCTAGGGACATTCGCCATCACCCGCAAGCAGGCATTGTCGTGTTTTTCCCCCGTCCACAGTCGCGATGCCCGCAATCTCTCTCAACCTGCCGTGGCGATCATGAAATCTTGATGACTGCTCGGCCCATATGTCGACAACCGTTTACGCTGCGGACGACAGGTTTGCGTTGGACAAGGCTGGTGTCGGCTTTGCGCTTTTTCGAGGAACCTTCCGAATGTCCGGTCGATCGCGGGAAGACCACCGGTGCATTGCGCGCCTGACACGCGCCATTATCCTGCCGCGAAGGCGTCGAATCGAATAGACGGACGGGGAGGCGGGGCTGCCGCCTCCGCATTCCGTCAATTCCTGATAGAGTAAATCTCCGCGCGGATAATCCAGGACCATCCTCCAGTGACCACCAACCACGACGTGACCAACCAGACACCGCCATTGTCCGGAAACGCCTTTCAGGACGATCCGCTGCTGTTGCAGGCGGCATCGGGACAGACGGAGGCGCAGTTGAAGGAATGGCAGCAGATCGGCGCCTATGTCCGTTCGGCCGAAGCACTCGATCTAGCCCGCCTGGCCAATGTCGAGATCCCGCGCCTTCGTTCGCACGACCGTTACGGCCGCCGGATCGACCGGGTCGAGTTCCACCCGGCCTATCACGCGCTGATGCGCCGTTCGGCCGGTTGGGGCCTGTCCGGCTCCGTCTGGGAGCGCCGCGAGCGGGGCGAGGTTCCCGGCCACAAGCGTCGCGCGATCTCCTTCTACATGGTGTCCGGGCTGGAGACCGGCCATCTCTGCCCGATGACCATGACCAACGCCTCCGTCGCGGCATTGATGTCGGCCCCCGATCTGGCTCGGGAATGGGCGCCCCGTATCGCCTCGCGCAAATACGATTCCTCGCAGCGCGCGCCCATCGAGAAGGCAGGCCTGACCATCGGCATGGGCATGACCGAGAAACAGGGAGGCACCGACGTCCAGGCCAACACCACCGGCGCCCGGCCCGAGGGCGACGGCCTGTACCGGCTGACGGGGCACAAGTGGTTCATGTCGGCGCCGATGAGCGACGCCTTCCTGCTGCTCGCCCAGGCGCCGGGCGGGCTAACCTGCTTCTTTGTGCCGCGCCTGCTGTCGGACGGCGAACCGAACGGCATCCATTTCATGCGCCTGAAGGACAAGCTCGGTAACCGCTCCAACGCCTCCTCCGAGGCCGAGTTCCACGGTTCTCTCGCCCAGCCGATCGGGGGCGAGGGGGAGGGCGTGCGCAACATCCTGGAGATGGTCACGCTGACACGGCTCGATTGCGCCGTCGCGTCCGCGGGTCTGATGCGCGCCGCCATGGTCGAGGCCGTCCATCATGCCCGCTACCGGACCGTATTCGGCGGTCGGCTGATCGACAAGCCGCTGATGGAGCGAGTGCTGGCCGACATGGCTGTCGACACGGCGGCGGCGACAGCGCTGGTGATGCGGCTCGCCCATTCCTTTGACCATGCCCGCACGGACGAACTGGAGGCGGCCTATGCGCGCGCCATGACGCCGGTGGTCAAGTACTGGGTCTGCAAGGTCGCGCCGCCGATGATCGGCGAGGCGATGGAGTGCCTTGGCGGCAACGGCTACACCGAGGACTTTCCGCTGGCGCGCCACTATCGCGAAGCGCCCGTCAACTCGATCTGGGAAGGCTCGGGCAACGTCATGGCGCTCGATCTGCTGCGCGTCTTTCGCCGCTCGCCGGAACTCTACGACATGGTGCTCGACCACATCGCCCGCAATCTCGGCCGCCGCGCGTCCGGCACGCTCGATGTCCTCAATGCCGCCTTCGATCTCGCCCGCACCGACGAGGGCGCTTCGCGCATCGTCATCGAGCAGCTGGCGCTGGCCGCGGCCGCCGCCGAACTCTACCGAATCGGCGCCGGCCGGCTCGCCGACGCCTTCGCCGAAACGCGCCTCGGCGGAGCCTGGCGGTCGAGCTACGGCATGCTGGACAGCCGCTTCGACGCGGCCAACCTGCTCGACGCCCTCTATCCCGCCGACAGCTGAGCCACGACGGCGAGGATCACCGGGATCGATACGAAGGAGACGGCGGTCTGGATCGTCGCGATGGCGGCGTAGAGTTCCGCGTCGCCGCCCATCTGGCGCGCCAGCACGTAGCCGTTCATCGCCGTGGGCACTGCCGCGCACAGCGCCAGGTAGGACAGTTGTTGGCCGTCGAGCCCGAGCGCGATCGCGACCGCGATCACCATCGCCGGAAACACGATCAGCTTGTTGGCGGCGGCCAGCAGGACAGCCGCGTTCGGCCTCAGCGCATCCTGCGGCCGCAATCCGGCGCCGATCGCCATCAGGCCCATGCCGAGCGCGGCGCGCGCGACAAGGTTCAGCATTTCCATCAATGGTCCGGGGATATCGAACGGCAGCGACCGGAGGATCAGCGCCGCCGTTGCGGCGAGCACCAGCGGATTGACGGCTATTCTGCGCAGCACCGCGCCGAGATTGGGTGACTTGGCGGTGAACCAGGCGACGACGGCGACCGATTCCATGTTGATCGGGATGATGACGACCGCCATCACCAGCGCGACCATTGCAGCGCCTTCCGGCGGGAACAGCTTTTCGGCGACGGCAAAGGCGATGAATCCGTTCCACCGCACGGTTGTCTGGAACACCGACGAGAAGGCGGGCCGGTCGAGCGCGATGCGGTCGCGCAGCATCGGCCAGATCGCCAGCGTGAACAGCGCGATCGCCGTGCCGGCGATGGCCAGCGCGATCACGATGACGTCGAACGAAAGCGACGAGAAATCCGCCCGCACGATCGTTACGAACAGCAGCGCCGGGTACAGCACGTAGAATCCCATCACGTCGAGACCGCGCCAGAACTCGGTCGAAAACAGCGGCAGATGGCGCAGGCCCTGGCCGAAAACGATCAGGAGGAAGATCGGCAGGATGGCTGAAAATGTGGGGAGCATTACGAAGCGGCCTGTTCCGGCAGGGTGGCAAGGGGTCCGTCATGCGACAGAAAATCGGGACCGGCAAGGCCCGTCCACAGAGGTTAACCTTAATGAACGGTAAACGTTGCGGCGGCGCGCGATGCGGCCGATAGTCGGCCCAACCCGAATGGTGGATGGTATGCGACGCATTCTTCTCGGAAGTATCCTGTTGTCCTGGATCATGTTCATGGCGAGCGTGACGGTCGGCGGCATCGGTCTCGGCAAGACCGGTTTGCTGCAGGAAATGCAGGCCGTCCTGATGGGCATGTCGCTGTCCTTCGAGACCGCGCGCGCCATATTGACCGGCGTCGTCGTGGCGGTTCTGTCCGTTGCGCTCTGGGCGCTGATGATCGCCGTATCATCCGATGACGCCGAGCATCGCGACCGCGTCGTTTCCGTCGGCGGCGCTTTCGCCGTAATGCTGCTTGCTGCGTCCGCATGGATGCTTTTCGCCGTGGCGGTGGGCGCCGGGCAGGCCGTGGGCATGCTCTTCGCCATCCAGGTGGCGACCCTGCTGTCGATGCTGGCCGCCGGGGGTGTCGAATTCGCCTGGGAAGCCAGGCCTGTCGCGTCGGTGGCGCAATCCGAGGAGGACGGCCTTGCCGCCCGCTTCGCCCGTCACCTCGCCGTTACGAGCGCCCGTCTTTCGGCCATCGGCCCGGCGGACAGGAATGGGGAGCGAGGTTGATGCGCTATCTTCTCTGGTTCTGGCTGACGCCGCTCGTGCTGTTCTGGGGCTGGTTCGGCCTGTCCTATTACGACATGAATTTCGGCATGCTGTTCCTGCGCCGCGAATTGCACGATCTGGTGTTCGAGATCTACGGGCAGATCCTCGGTATAGATCCGGCGACGATCCCGGTCCTGTTCCTGAAGGCCTGCATCTTCGACACCTTCCTGATCGCCGGCATCATCGCGTTCCGCAAGCGCCGCCAGATCCGCCAATGGTGGGTGGCGCGCCAGGCGCAAGCCGCAATGCCGGCCGAGGCCCGCATCGAGGCCGCTCAGCTTCCCGCCGAATAGATCCGGTCCAGCGCTCCCTGCAGGATGAAGGCCGCCGCGGCCGAATCGATGCGGTCGGCGCGTTTTGCCCGCGACACGTCCTGTTCAATCAGCGAGCGTTCGGCGGCGACCGTCGACAGCCGCTCGTCCCAGAACGCCATCGGCAACTCCGTCATCTTCGCCAGGTTGCGCGCAAACGCCCGCGTCGCCTGCGCGCGCGGGCCTTCCGTGCCATCCATGTTGAGCGGCAGCCCGAGGACGATCGCGCCCGCATTGTCTTTCGCGAGCAGTGCCAGCAGCGCCTGGGCGTCGGCGGTGAACTTCGTCCGCTTGATGACCGGTCGCGGAGTCGCCAGCGACAATCCGCGATCGCTGACCGCCACGCCGATCGTCTTGGTGCCGAGATCGAGCCCGGCGATCGTCTTGCCCGGGGCAAGGGTCGCGGCTAGTTCTTCGATTGCGATTTCTGGCATGGCCGGTGGCAAGCATCCGAATATTTTCTATGCTGGGCTCTTAGCCCGATCAGAACGTCATTGCGAGGAGGCGCTGCCATGAAACTCACCTGGTATGGCCATTCGGCCTTTCGAATCGAATCCGGCGACGCCCGGATCCTTGTCGATCCGTTCCTGTCCCAGAATCCTTCCTGGGGACGCGGCTGGGAGGAGATTTCCGATAGCGTCACCCATGTCCTGCTCACCCACGGCCATGACGATCATATCGGCGATTCCGCCGACGTCCTGAAAAAGACCGGCGCCATGCTGGTCGCCAATTTCGAGATCTGCATGCATCTCGTCGGCAAGGGTGTCTCCGACAAGCGCATCAATCCGGCCAATCACGGCGGCACGGTCGATTGCGGCGGCTTCACGACGAGTTTCGTGCGCGCCGACCATTCCTCGTCGACGCAACTCGGCGGCGGCAACAATCTCTATCTCGGCAATCCGGCCGGCCTCGTCCTGCATTTCCCGGATGCGCCGACGCTCTATTTCATGGGCGACACCGACATCTTCTCCGACATGGCGCTGATCGAGGAGTTCCACCGGCCCGATATCGGCATCGTGCCGATCGGCGACCGCTTCACCATGGGCGGCGCGGTGGCGGCGATCGCCTGCCGGCGCTATTTCGACTTCTCGAAGGTCATTCCCTGCCACTATGCCACCTTCGGCTTGCTCGACCCGAACGCCGACACCTTCCTGGCGGCGATGGAGGGCGATGCCGGCAAGGTCGTGGTGCCGGAGGTCGGCAAGGCGTTCGAGGTCTGAAGTCCGGCGCGGCGATGTTGCGCCGCGCCAACAGCCCCGCTATAGCGGGCGAAACCGACATTTCCTCCCGGAGCTTTCCATGTCCGTCGACCTTGCCACCGTCAAGCGCGTCGCCAAACTCGCCCGTATCGCCGTCACCGATGAGGAGGCGGCGAAGATGGAGGGCGAGCTCAACACCATTCTCGGCTTCGTCGAGCAACTGGACGAGGTCGACGTGTCCGGCGTCGAGCCGATGACCTCGGTCATGCCGATGGAGATGAGGAAGCGCGCCGACGTCGTCACCGACGGCAACAAGGCCGACGACATCACCGCCAACGCGCCGGCGTCCGAGGACAATTTCTTCCTCGTGCCGAAGGTCGTCGAATGATGAAGCACGCGCTCGCCCTTTTCGGTTTCGCATTTGCCGCCCTTGCCGCGCCGGCGGCGGCGCAGGACGTGCCGCCCTTTCTCGC
>JBAQHA010000447.1:0-5900 GCA_049288075.1 Oricola sp. | reverse complement strand
GGGCGAAGGCCCAGATCTTCACGGCGAGCAGCATCGGGTGCTTGACGCGCTTCTTGATGTAGCCGTCGGGAACATAGGTGGCGACCAGCAGGATGAAGGAGACCAGCATGAAGAGCGAGACGAGATGCTTGAGGAAGACCGGCGGCTCGTAGAGGACTGGCGAGTCCGTCCGTGCCTGGCCGTAGCCCCAGATCAGCAGGGCCAGGCCGGCGATCGAGACGAGCGTGTAGACGCCCTTCCAAGGGCCTTCACCAAGGCTTGCGACCACCCGGTCGCGGAAACCGGGCGCGACCATGCGGACCGAATGAACGCCCAGAAACAGGACCAGTCCCGCGACAAGCCAGATCATGAAACGCGTCCTCCTTGTTCCGCCCGGCGGCGGCCGCTAGCCTGACCTTATGACAGTCGATCTCGAAAAGGCCAAGCGAAGGCTGGATGAAAAGCGCGCCGAAATCGAGGCGCATTCGGCGCTGAGCGCCGAGGCGCGGTCGACGGTGGAACTGGACCAGGTGGCTGTCGGCCGGCTGTCGCGCATGGACGCGATGCAGCAGCAGGCGATGGCTGAAGCCGCCGAACGCGCCCGCCAGCGCGACCTCGTGCGCATCGAGATGGCGATGCGCCGGATCGCGTCAGGCGACTACGGTTTCTGCGAGGGCTGCGACGAGGAAATCCCGGACGGGCGCCTCGCCATCGACCCGATGGCGACGCGCTGCGTCCGGTGCGCGGGCTAGGCCGATCAGACGCCCGGCCCGATCGGCTGGGTCGCCTCGCCGTCCGGCGCGCCATGAATCTCCAGCCATTCGCGGTCGATATCCGGCAAATCCTGGCCGCCGATCGCCGATTCGAAAGCTTGCAGGCGTTTGTAGATCGACAGCAGCTCGACGATGGTCGTCCAGGAATTGACGAGATACTGGAACGAGCCGGAGACCTGGCCGAAGGCGGTCAGCACCTGCTGCATGATGCCAAAGGTGAAGCCCACCGTGCTGGCGGCGACGATGGTCGGGATCAGCAGGAAATAGGCGAAGATGTTGTCCGCCTGCAGGTAGAGCGAGCGGAACACGTTGAAATACATGTAGTGGAAATAGAGCCGGAAATAGTTGTGGCGAACGTGGTCGAACAGCTCGCGCATCGTCATCGGCTGGGCGCGGTCGAAGTCGTCCTCGCCATAGACGAGTTCCTTGCGGTAGGCGGCCTCGACGCGCTGGTTGCGGAACTCCAGCCCCGGCAGCTTGATGCCGACGGCGGCAAGCAGGACCGTGCCGAACAGCGACCAGAAGATCGCCGCCGTGAATAGCGGCGCGGGAATCTCGCCGATGAGCGGCAGATCCTTCACGTAGCTCGATAGCGACCACAGCAGCGGCAGGAAGGCGATCAGCGTCATCACGGAATCGATCAGCGAGGTGCCGAGGCCCTCCATGATGCCGGCGAAGCGCATCGTGTCTTCCTGAACGCGCTGAGATGCGCCCTCGATATGGCGAAGCTTTCTCCAGCGCGCCATGTAATAATCGTTCATCGCGGTGCGCCAGCGGAAGATCCAGTGGCTGATCAGGAAACGGGTGGCGACGAAGACGAAGATCGCCATGAAGGCGATCGAGGAGAAGACCCAGATCAGTTCGTAAAGCTGGGAGCTGGTGACAGTGGAGTCCTTCTCGAACGCCGCCTGGACGAGATCGAAGAATGGCCGGCGCCAGTTGTTGAGCGCGACCGAAATCTGCACGCCGAAATAGGTCGTGAACAAGATCACGGACGAGCCGACGATCGACCACCATTGCCAGGGATGCGGCGACCAGGTGAACCAGAAAGCGGCGAAAAGCGCGACCGCGAGAATGTAATAGACGTAGAGCCAGAGGAAGGAAGGCGACCAGAAATAATGGATGCCGACGATGGTCTCGTCCTCCGGTGACACCGTGCCGAGGCCGAGATGGGCGCCCCACTGGTGCGCGCCGGAATACCACAGCGCCATGACGACCGCGGTCCACAGGATCACGGAAATGAAAAATATCTTCGGTTTGGGGAAGAAAGACTGAAACACGGCGCGAAATCCTTGAAAGACCCGAATCCTGGTTCGCTGGAACCTAAAGCAATCGACGCGAAAAGCCATGTGGCAACGGTCACGCCGGATCACGTGTCGGTGTGGCGGAAGGATGGCGGGATCGGGGGCATCTACCGGGGTACGGGAATAGCAAGGCAGCGGCCGCCCTGCCCCGGGAGTCAAAGCTGTTGAAAAAGGCAGCAGGCCGCCGCCGAGCACTACCGGCCGCGCCGGGCCTTCCGACATGATCGCCGGCAATCGCCCCGATTCCCAACCCAGGAACGCCCCATGCAAGAGCGTGTTCTCTACAAGAACTGCCCGCTGTGCGAATCCGCCGCAATCGCCGAACACAGGATCGGCAATTGCTCGCAGCACCCCTCCTACAGACCGCAGCTCAGCAACAAGATCCGATGGATGCAATGCGCCGGCTGCGGGCACGTGTTCACCGAGGGCTACTACACGGACGAGGCGCTGAACCTGATCTTCGAAAAGACCCAGTCTAACCAGAATGTCGGCGACGATCTCGAACAGAACCGTCTCCTGTCGGCGCGGATGATAGACAAGATCACGCCGTTCAAGGACCGCGGCATCTGGCTGGATGTCGGCTTCGGAAACGGCTCGCTGCTTTTCACGGCG
The DNA here is from genome assembly GCA_049288075.1 of Oricola sp. Taxonomy (GTDB): domain Bacteria; phylum Pseudomonadota; class Alphaproteobacteria; order Rhizobiales; family Rhizobiaceae; genus Oricola. The sequence continues at coordinate 3,232 of JBAQHA010000447.1, read as the reverse complement.
AAGGAATACGGGTTCAAGCCGATCGGGCTCGACCTGCGCGAGCAGACGGTTGCGCAGATGAAAACGCTCGGAATCGAAGCCCACAGAAAGGACGTGTGCGATTTCACCAGCGCGGAGAAGGTCGCGGTCATCTCCATGGCCGACGTCCTGGAACACACGCATTATCCCAAGCTCGTGCTGGCGGCGGCGCGCGGACTGCTCGAGGACGACGGCGTTCTGTTCGTGTCGATGCCCAACACCGATACCATCCTGTGGGACGTGACGACGAAGCAGAACGTCAACCCGTTCTGGGGCGAGATGGAGCACTACCACAATTTCAGCCGCGGCCGGCTCTACGCGCTGCTGAGGGAAACCGGCTTCACGCCGCTGCGCTACGGCATCAGCGAGCGCTACCGGATGTGCATGGAAGTGATCGCGCGGCCCAAGGCGGCGTGACGGTCGCCGCCGCGTTCCGGACATTCGGCGCGCCTTGACTTCGAGGCGGTTGTTGCGGCACGTCCGCGACCATTGATCAGAAGCAATATCGGGAACGAACGTGATGGCGAAGCTTGCTGGGAAAACCGCCTATGTGACCGGCTCGGGCCGCGGCATCGGCCGCGCGGTCGCGCTCAAGCTCGCCAGCGAAGGCGCGCGGGTGGTCGTCAACGATCTCGAGGCCGGTCCCGCAGACGAGGTCGTCGCGGCGGTCCGGGCGGCGGGCGGCCAGGCGGTCGCGGCAGTGGGCAGCGTGACCGATCCGGCCTTTCCCGAACGCTTCATTGCGGCCGGGCTCGATGCCTTTGGCGGCATCGACATCATCGTCAACAATGCCGGCTATGTCTGGGACGCGATGATCCACAAGATGACGGACGAGCAGTTCGACGCGATGATCGACGTCCATCTCAAGGCGCCGTTCCGCATCCTGCGCGCCGCCGCCGAACCGATCCGCGTGCTGGCGAAGAGAGAAGCCGAGGACGGGCGCGAGGTGTTTCGCAAGGTCGTCAACATCTCTTCGGTCTCCGGCACCAACGGCAATATCGGCCAGACGAACTACGCGTCGGCCAAGGCGGGGGTCATCGGCCTGACCAGGACGCTTGCCAAAGAATGGGGACGCCACAAGGTCAACGTCAACTGCGTCGCCTTCGGCTATATCGAAACGCGGATGACCGCGGCCTCCGACGAGAAGACATCGCTGACGATCGAAGGCAAGACGATCCCCGCCGGCATTCCGACCAAGGTGATCGAGGGCGTCAAGGCATCCATACCGCTCGGGCGCGGCGGAACACCGGAAGAAGCCGCGGGCGGCGTCTATCTTTTCTGCTCGCCCGAATCGGACTACGTCACCGGACAGGTGCTGATGGTCGACGGCGGGATGGCGCTTTAGGGTCTTGCAGGACGTAAGGCTTCGGGAGCGGCGGACGGTCTTGCGCTTGCGCCGCGACCGGTTGCGATCAGCCCGACGGCAGCGCCAAGGCATCCGGCCTCGGACCCGGGCCGACCTGTGCCTCAAAGCGTACCGGGGCACCGGATTGGCGTCAAACCCAATCCCGGGTCGCACCAGCGCCCGGCGAGTCAAAGGATCAGCAGATCGGTGGAAGCCTCGGGCCCCGTCAAACGACCCTTGAGCGCATCGAGGTTTTCGACGGTAAGCGGGCGCGGTTCGCCGTCCGGGTCGCGAAGAGCGTGGAAGCGGGTGTAGGGCGAAGCGGCGAGCGCCTTCACCAGTCTCGGATAAGAACCGCTCTGGTCCATCCCGTAGGGCCAGAACTCGATGACGAGCGGGAACTTTCTCGCAAGCGTCCGGGTTGCGCCCGCCAGCACGAAGCCCTCGTAACCCTGGGTGTCGATCCAGAGAAGGGCGCTGGCGATGTCCTCGCCGGCGAGGATGTCGTCGAGTGTGCGGACATCGACCGCGATTGTCTGCCGCCCGGCTTCGCCGAAACAATTCTCGCGTACGGGTCCCGAACGCCTGACGCGGTGGTCCCCGTGGTTGTCGGGGCTGAGTTCGAACTCGATACCGCCCGTCTCCTCTCCGGCGGCGCATGCGACAATCGTCACCGCGTCGCCGAGACCGTTCAACGCGGTATTGGCCTTGAGCAGCCTCAGATTGCTCGGTTCGGGTTCGATCGCGATCGCACGGGCGACGAGGCCGCGCTTCACGGCTGGAAGGGAGGTAACGCCGATATTGGCGCCGACATCGACGAGCGTCACCCCGTCCGCAGGCAGGCCGGCAAGCGCCCGCACGCGCTCGAAAACGCCGAACTCGAATTCGCCATGCGCGAATACCTCGCGCCCGATGACGGCGTCGCTCGTCGAAACGACGTAGGTCTCGGGGCCGCAGGCCACGAGGTACTCGCCGAAGCCGGCATCGAAGAAGGCCTTGCGCCGTGCTGCCGAGCAGTGCAGATCACGCGCAATGTCGGGAAATCTTGCCGTAACGACCGGCGCCGCCTGCCGCCTCAGCCATCGTTTCACCGGCTGCGGCACCTGGATCTTTCGCAGAAGCGCCCTCAAGCGCGCGCCCATCTCCGGCGGCATGCCCGGATCATTCCCACTCGATGGTCCCGGGCGGCTTGCTCGTCACGTCATAGACGACGCGGTTGATGCCGCGGACCTCGTTGATGATGCGGGTCGCGGTGTTGCCGAGGAAGCTCATGTCGTAGTGATAGAAATCGGCCGTCATGCCGTCGACCGAAGTCACGGCGCGCAGCGCGCAGACGAATTCGTAGGTGCGGTAATCGCCCATCACGCCGACGGTCTGGACCGGCAGAAGCACGGCGAAGGCCTGCCAGATGTGGTCGTAGAGACCGGCGGCGCGGATCTCCTGCAGGTAGATGGCGTCGGCCTCCTGCAGGATGCGCACCTTGTCGCGCGTCACGCCGCCGGGGCAGCGGATGGCGAGGCCCGGTCCCGGGAACGGATGACGGCCGATGAAGTGTTCCGGAAGGCCGAGCTCGCGACCGAGGATGCGCACCTCGTCCTTGAACAATTCGCGCAGCGGCTCGACCAGCTGCATGTTCATGCGCTCCGGCAGGCCGCCGACATTGTGGTGGCTCTTGATCGTCACCGACGGACCGCCGGAGAAGGACACGCTCTCGATCACGTCGGGATAAAGCGTGCCCTGGGCGAGGAAATCGGCGCCGCCGATCTTCTTCGCCTCGGCCTCGAAGACGTCGATGAACAGCTTGCCGATGGTCTTGCGCTTGGTCTCGGGGTCGGCAACGCCTTCCAGCGCGTCGAGGAAGAGGTCGGA
>JBAQHA010000446.1:0-1723 GCA_049288075.1 Oricola sp. | reverse complement strand
AAGGCGTGGATCGCCGATGGCCGGATCGCAATCGTGGGCGGCCGCAATATCGGGGACGCGTATTTCGATGTCTCCGGAACCTCGAATTTCCGCGACATGGATCTGCTCATGCTCGGTCCTGCGGTGCAGCAGACCGAGACGATTTTCGACAGCTTCTGGAACAGCGCGTCGGCCATACCGATAGAAGCGCTGTCGAGGAATAGGCGCGGCGACCTTGCCCGATTGCACAAGAAGCTGGAAGCGCTCACGACGGCGGGGCCGGCCGCCCCGTACCTGCGACAGCTGATCGAAGAACGAGACGCAGCGGCAATGTTGGGCGGCGGCCGGCGTCTTCACTGGACGACCGACACGACAGTTGTCTCCGACCCTCCGGAAAAGGCGCTTGGATCCGGCGAGCAGCGCTGGCTGATCACCGCTATTCGACCCGTGCTGTTCGGTGCGTCCAGCGAGGTCGAGATCGTTTCGCCCTACTTCATCCCCGGCGCGGATGGACTTCGCCGAATTACCGAGCTCCTGGCTCGCGGTGTGCGCGTCTCCGTGCTTACGAACTCCCTGGCAGCCACCGACGTTGCGGCTGTCCACGGTGCGTACGCCTCCTACAGGCAGGCGCTCCTCGAAGCCGGCGTGAAGCTTTTTGAACTGAAGGCGAACATCACCGAGCGGAAGATTTCCCTTTTTGGCTCCAGCGGCGCAAGCCTTCATACCAAGGCGTTCACGGTCGACCGGACATTCGGATTTGTTGGCTCCTTCAACTTCGATCCGCGCTCGATATCGCTCAATACGGAGATGGGCGTGCTGTTCCGCGACCCCGAGGTGGCGGATGAAATCCGCAAGGTGGTGGCGGAAGAAACCGCGCCGGGGCGGAGCTACCTGCTGGCTCTGAGTGACGGAAAACTTGTCTGGCAAGATCGGTGCCCGCCGCTTGCCCGGACTTGGAACCACGAGCCAAAAGCGAGCATTTGGCGCCGCATCGTCGCGACTTTGATCGGGCTCCTGCCGATCGAGTCCCAGCTTTGACGAGCTCTGCCGCATTCTAGACATGCTTCGTCGCCACCCAGAGAAATTTCCGCATCCAGGCCTTCGCACAAGAACAAACAAAGCACAACGACAGAGCCGGATGCGTCATTGACGCGTTGAGTCAGGCGGGCTCACCTCAGGCCACCGATCCAAAAGTTGTGTCTATCCTGCGTCGGGCGCTAACTTCCTTGATCCCCTTAGAGTTCTGCGTGCATTTCACGGAACAGCCTTGGTGTCACGCCGAACCGGCGCTCGAAGGCTTCCGAAAAGCGCGCGGCCGGGAACAGGCCAACTTGTGCGGCGACAGATTTCAACGAGAGGCCGCGCGCGAGCAGCATGCGGGCGGCGTCGAGCCGGGCGGTCTCGACAAAACGAGCCGGTGTTTCCCCTGTCGCAGCCGAGAACTTTCGGTGAAACGTCCGTTCGGTCAACCCTGCGCGGTCGGCCAGAACCGTCACGTCAAGCGTAGCGTCGAGATTGGATTGTATCCATGCGACAAGGTCGGCGAACGGGCTGTCCCCCTTGACCTGCGCCTGAAGAACCGGACTGAACTGGGACTGGTGGCCTGGGCGCCGGGCATAAAGGATCAATCGCTTGGCGACCTCGCCGGCGATCGTGGCATCAAGGTCATTCGCAACCATGGCCAGTGCCATATCGATGCCTGTGGTCACTCCCGCCGATGTCCACAAGCGCCCATCGACCACAT
>JBAQHA010000445.1:0-2913 GCA_049288075.1 Oricola sp. | reverse complement strand
GGCGCAAGGGACCGGCGGTGCGCGGTCCGCGGACGCAAGCGGACCGCAAGCTATATCGGGAAGCAATGCAGGAGGAGATAGCGTCCATCGACAACCTGACGGTGGTGGAAGGCGAGGCGGAAGACCTACTGCTGGACGGCGACCAAGCCATACGCGGGATCGTACTTTCCAACGGTTCGGAGATCGCCTGTCGGGCAGTGGTGCTGACGACCGGGACTTTCCTGCGCGGTCTTATCCATATCGGCGACAAGACAATTCCCGCGGGCCGAATGGGGGAGAACCCCAGCATGGGTATGTCGGTGACTCTCGAAAGGCTGGGGGTTCCGCTCGGACGATTGAAGACTGGAACGCCGCCGCGCCTAGACGGACGCACCGTTCGTTGGAGCGGCCTGGCGATGCAAGGGGCAGACGAAGACCCCGTACCCTTCTCAACGCTGACAGCGGCAATCACCAACCCGCAAGTCGAATGCGGGATCACGCGAACGACGCCGGCGACCCACCGGATTATCGAGGACAACCTCGGGCGTAGCGCCATGTATTCCGGAAACATCAAGGGCGTCGGGCCGCGCTACTGCCCGTCGATCGAGGACAAGATCGTGAAGTTCGGCGAGCGCGACGGACACCAGATCTTCCTTGAGCCGGAAGGCCTCGACGATGACACGGTTTATCCAAACGGGATATCGACATCGCTGCCGGAAGACGTGCAGCTTGAAATCCTCAAGACTATCCCCGGTCTGGAAAACGCCGTGATGCTGCAACCGGGCTATGCCATTGAATACGATCACGTCGATCCACGGGCGTTGGACGCCACATTGCAGGTGCGCGGCGTCAATGGTTTCTTCCTGGCGGGCCAGATTAACGGTACGACGGGATATGAGGAAGCCGGCGCCCAGGGGCTGGTCGCCGGCCTGAATGCGGCGCGGCAGGCAGGTGGACAGGAAGCGGCCGTGTTCAGCCGCACGGACTCCTATATCGGTGTGATGGTCGATGACCTGATCACGCATGGGGTCTCCGAGCCCTACCGGATGTTTACGTCGCGGGCGGAATACCGGTTATCGCTGCGGGTCGACAATGCGGATCTGAGATTGACTCCAGCGGGTATCGGGCTTGGCCTTGTCGGCAGACATCGCCGCGCGCATTTCGATTCGATGACGGAACGACTCGATTCTGCTCGGACCCTGGCGCAAGGACGGGCGATAACGCCGCAGGAAGCGAATCGATTCGGACTCGAAATCAATCAGGACGGTGTCAGACGTTCGGCCTACGATCTCTTATCCTATCCGACCATCGGAATGGCCGATATCCTTCGCATCTGGCCTGATTTTGGACAATTCGACAGGAGCATTCTGGAGCGTCTGGATATCGAGGCGCAGTATGCGGTCTATCTCAAGCGGCAGGCGGCCGACATCGCCTCGGTGCGCAAGGAAGAACAGACCCAAATTCCGGACGATCTGGACTATGAGCAAATCTCCGGCCTGTCGAACGAATTGAAGCAGAAGCTGAATACCCGCCGACCGGAGACGCTGGCGGCCGCGCAGCGGATGGAGGGCATGACCCCGGCGGCGATCGGACTGATCATCGCGCATGTGCAGCAACGCCGGCGCAACGCGAGCCGGGTCGCGTGACCGCGCGGGACGAAGGTCCGCTGGCCGATGTTTCACGTGAAACGCGGATACGGCTGGAGGATTATGCGGCACTCTATGAGAAGTGGTCGCGGCGCATCAATCTGACGGCGACGTCGACGCAGCAGGATTTCTGGCGCCGCCATATCGCCGACAGCGCTCAGCTTCTCGCGCTCGCGCCGGAGGCGCTGCATTGGGTCGATCTCGGATCGGGTGGGGGATTTCCCGGCATGGTTATCGCTATCATGCTGCAGGATTGGCCGAACGCACGGGTGGAACTGGTGGAGAGTAACCGCAAGAAAGCGGCCTTTCTCCAGGCGGTCAAGGCGCAGTGCGCGCCGTCAGCGATCATCCACGCCGAGCGGATCGAGCAGGTCGTAGGCCGAATAAAGGCACCGGACGTGGTTACGGCGCGGGCACTTGCCACCCTGCCAATCCTTCTCGAAATGACATTTCCTTGGCTGCGCGAGGGGAGTCGCGCACTGTTTCACAAAGGCCGTGGATATGCGGCGGAGATCGAAGAAAGCCATGCAAAATGGGAATTCGATCTGGTAAGACATCAGAGCCGGATCGACGCAGACTCCGTCATTTTGGAGATATCCAATCTGCGGTCGCGTCCGGCTTGAACCGTTCCTGTTTTCGAGGGCTTTCGCATGGCGGACAATTGCCGCGTGATCACGATAGCGAATCAGAAAGGCGGCGTGGGCAAGACGACCACGGCGATCAATCTCGCAACAGCGCTCGCCGCAATTGGCGAGCGTGTGCTGATTGTAGACCTCGATCCGCAGGGTAACGCCTCGACGGGGCTGGGGATCGATCGCGAAGACCGCGAGATTTCGTCCTATGACGTGCTGCTTGGCGAAGCGGACGTCGTCGACGCCGCGATTCCAACGGCTGTGCCGAACTTGTCTATCGTTCCGTCGACCATGGATCTGCTGGGCGTGGAGATGGAAATTTCCGGCGCGCAGGACCGCGTCTTCCGGTTACGGGCCGCGCTGACGCGCGTTGCGTCGCGGTTCTCCTACGTGCTCGTCGACTGTCCGCCGTCGCTTAATCTGCTGACGCTGAACGCGATGGCGGCCGCCAACTCGATACTGGTGCCGCTGCAATGTGAGTTCTTCGCGCTGGAGGGGCTGAGCCAATTGCTCAACACGGTCGAGCAGGTGAAGCGCTCGATCAACCCGTCGCTGGTGATCCAGGGCATCGTGCTGACAATGTACGACAAGCGCAACAATCTGGCACAGCAGGTGGTCGAAGACGTGCGTACCCATATGGGTGATAAGGTCTATGA
>JBAQHA010000444.1:0-1920 GCA_049288075.1 Oricola sp. | reverse complement strand
ATCCAGCTCATCATGCCGCGCAGCTCCTTGCCGACCTGCTCGATGAGGTGCTCCTTGCCGCGCCGTCTGAGGGCGTTGAAGACGGGCCGGTCGGCCTGGTTCTCGAGGATCCACTCGCGCGCGAACTCGCCGCTCTGGATCTCGGCGAGCAGCTCGCGCATGGTCTCGCGCACGTTCTCGTCGATGACGCGGGGGCCGCGCGACAGGTCGCCGTACTCAGCCGTGTCGCTGATCGAGTAGCGCATGCCGGCGATGCCCTTCTCCCACATCAGGTCGACGATGAGCTTGAGCTCGTGCAGGCACTCGAAGTAGGCGATCTCGGGCTGGTAGCCGGCCTCGACCAGGGTGTCGAAGCCCGCCGTGACCAGCTCGGTGCAGCCGCCGCAGAGCACGGCCTGCTCGCCGAAGAGGTCGGTCTCGGTCTCCTCGGCGAAGGTCGTCTCGAGGCCGCCGGCACGCAGGCAGCCGATGCCGCTCGCGTAGGCGAGCGCGAGGTCGTGGGCGTGGCCGGTCGCGTCCTGGTACACGGCGATCACCACCGGCACGCCCTTGCCCTCCTCGAACTGGCGGCGCACCAGGTGGCCGGGGCCCTTGGGGGCGACCATCGTCACGTCGACCGTCTTCGGCGGCACGATCTGCCCGAAGTGGATGTTGAAGCCGTGGGCGAACATCAGCATCGCCCCGTCCTTGAGGTTGGGGGCGACGTCGTTCTTGTAGACCACGGCTTGCGTCTGGTCGGGGACCAGCATGATGACGACGTCGGCGCGCTTCGTCGCCTCGGCGGCCGAGAGCACCTCGAAGCCGGCCTTCTCGGCGCGCTCCGCGTTGGGCGTGCCGGGCACGTCGCTGACGACCACGGCCACGCCGGAGTCGCGCAGGTTCTGGGCGTGGGCGTGCCCCTGACTACCGAAGCCGACGACGGCGACGGTCTTGCCGGCGAGCAGGCTGAGGTCTGCGTCCTTCTCGTTGTACATGCGGCGTCCCTCCTCTGGGCGGCCCATCGGGCCGGGTGCACTCAGGAGCGTGAACTCTACTGACTTCGCGGGGCTGCGGCAACGCCGTCGTCGGCGCCGCCGGGGTCGGCCTCGGCGCTCAGGCGGCCGCCCCGCACCGTCGCCCCGATCACGATGCCGGCGCTGATCAACACCACGTTCTTGATGATGTACTGCCCCTCCAGCGTGGGCGCGTAAGGCACGTGGGTGAAGCAGGCATCGGGGAAGAGGAAGAGCGGCGTGACCGTGCCGAGCATCTGCAGCCAGAGCAGCGCCAGCGTCGCGCGCAGCCACACGCCGAGGAGGAGGCCGAGGCCGATCAGGGTCTCCCAGGCCGCCAGGATGATGACTGCCGTGCCCGCCGAGATCACGCCGAAGGTGAGCTTCTCGATGGTGTCGCCGGCGAGACTCTGCGCGGGGCTCAGGTCGGGGAAGAACTTGAGGACGCCGAACCAGAGGAAGACGGCGCCGAGGCTGAGGCGGAGCAGGGTGACGCCGTGCCGGGCCATCCATCCGGTGAGGGCGATATCCGTGCGTTCGAGTGAGGGGAGCGCCATCGTCGTGTCCTCCGCGGTCGGGGCGGATGATCCCGCCGGTTGAGGATACCCCGGCGTCAGCGGCGAGCGAGAGCGGTTCGGACCGGGCCTCGGGCGGTGGCGACCGGCCCCGGGCCGACCGCGCCGTCGACCCTCACCTGAGGAGCGCCGCCGTCACTGCCCGCTGGCGGTAGGCGAAGATGCGCTCCAGTTGGCGCCGCACGAGCGGGTAGGCTATGTCGCCCAGCGGCGACAGCGGGAGGCGGTAGCGCACCTGGTCGTCGATGAGCGTGCCCGACTCGATCGGGGCGAAGGTGTGAGTGTGCTCCCAGACCGCGTACGGCCCGCTGAGCTGCATGTCGATGAAGCCGTGAGGTGGGTCCCAGGCGGCG
>JBAQHA010000443.1:0-2688 GCA_049288075.1 Oricola sp. | reverse complement strand
TAGCCGTCCACCGCCATGCCAGGCTGGATGAAGATATCTTTGCCGCTGCCGCCTTCCTTATCCTCTTCCACCAGCTCCAGGCCAGCGACGATGCCCCAGGTGTGCTGTCCCAGGTTGTGGCGGCGGCGCAGGTCGCGGTGGTACTCCTGCTCATCGCGAAAATCCTGGGCGCGCAGGTACTGTCCCTGGTAATAGTTCAGGCGTTCGATCTGGTTTTCAGCCATGCGCATCTCCTTCCAGGCTGGCGGGGCTTCATTTGTTGCCTCCCGCAGCGGAGCCTTTCAGTGATTCTTTGACCTGCTTCTCCAGGCGGCTCAGGCGCTTGTTGGCAGCGTCCAGCTCGCGGCGCAGCACATCCGCCTCGCTCAGGGTGGCAAAACCGACCACGTTCTTGTTCTCATCGACGTACATGCGCAACGGCTGCCCGCTGCGAATGGCAGGCGCGCCCAGGCTGCGCAGGGCAGCCTCGCCCGGCGTCCAGCTCACGGTCGTGACTTCAATGCTGGAAACTTTGCCCTTTAGCGAAGCCCGCGCTTCGGCTGCCGGGCGTCCCACAAAGTTGGTCCCGTCCAGGGTTGCGCCGGCTGCGGAGGCTGTCTCCATGCTGGCGGCAAAGCTGCTGGCAACCCCGGCGGCGGCAGCAGCGCCCGGCGAGGCCGAGAACGCGCTGGCGAAAGTCGCCCGGGTGAAAGCCGCACTGGAAAAGCCAGCGCCGGTATCCAGCCCCGGCAAGCGCTCTGGCAGGTCACGGCAGCACAGGTCTTCCAGCAGCATGCTGATCAGCGCAGGTACCAGCGTGTGACCGGTGAGCACGTAGCGGCGCACGTCAGAGTGGCAGATACTCAGGATACGGTCGCCGCGTACGGTGACGCAAGCCAGCAGCAGGCGCTCCTCGCACACATCGCCCGGGCAGGTGGGCAGGGCCGCGAAGCAGATGCAATCGAGCAGCATGGCTTGCAAGATGGCGGCAATCTCCACCAGCGCCTGGGTGACCTGCCCGACAAACTGTTCGATCTCGTTATCTGTGCGCGGGGGCGGCGGACAATACACCTGCGCCAGCCGGTCGAGCAGGGTGCAGTTGGTGCGCGGGTTATTGATCAAATAGTCGCGCATATCCTCCCGCAAGCGGCACAGGTCGCGGTAGATGGTGCTGCCGGCCCCAAACGGGTTCTGCTGCAACAAGGTATAGATCGCCGCGCCGCGCTTCACAAACGCCATGAAGCTCTCCACGCACTCCACCAGGCAGGTCAGATCGACGCTGATCCCCAGCCGCTCCAGGCGGTCGAGCAGGGTGCTCAGGAAGGTATCCTCTTTGCCGCTGTCTTCCCGGCGGGGGGCGGGCACCACGCCCAGCTCAAAGCCTTCAATGATGCGCGACGGCTCGCAAGCGCCCACCGAGACTGCGCGCGTCGCAGTATGGCCCTTGCCGCCGCACTCGCATTGCTTGCCGTTGCCCTTGCGCCCGCTCTCGCAGCCGCAGGTGGATGGCGAGCAGCTCACCAGGGCTGTGCTGGGTTTGCCCTCTCGCTCTTTATAGCGGATGGTGATGCACCAATTCTCTTCCACATCCTCGCAGCGGTTGCGCACCGGCTCGCGCCACGGGTCGCACTCACCGCGCTTCTCTTCGCGGCAGGCGCGGATGGCCTTGATCAGGTCAAAATCCTGCGCCTGGCAGGCGATAATATCGTTACCGCAGGCATCCAGGGCGTAGCCGGGGTGCACCGTCACCCAGCCTTCGCAGTCATGGCAGCTCACCTGCAAGCCACAGACGATGCCATAGCCGTGCAGGTAGCGGTTATGCAGGCGGTTCTTTGCCAGCAGGTAGGCCTGCTCGCTGTTGAGCTCGGTCTCGGTGAGCAGCTGCCCGGCAAAGTAGCGCGGCCGCTCCTGGCAGGCCAGCCCCGCGCAGACCGGGCAGTCGCAAGTATTGGTTTTCTTGGTTCGGATCGTGTCGGTTCTTGGCAACATGCGTCCCTTCCTTCTCTTCGAAACCGGCTCAGGCCAGGTTAAACCAGCTAAAGAACTTGCCGCCCTCGCTCAGGTCGCCCGTGGGTCGATTCGGCAGCCACTTGGGCAGGTGATCGGCATCCACCCCGCGCCCGTTCTCGTCCATCACCATATCGCCCTCCAGGATGACCCGCAGCGGCGACTCCCGGTTAAAATCAGGGGGTAGATCGGGTACAAAGACCGCCCCGGGCGCCGGACCCGCCGGGATAAAGCCGCCGACATCCACAATGCGGCAGGTTCCTTCGTTATCCCCCGGCTCGAGAGCCAGGTCGATCCCGCCGACGAACTTGGGGCGCAGCTCGCACCAGCAGTTCAAGGTGTCGTTCTCGCGCGGGTTGAGCACCAGCACGTGCAGGCTGTGCATGTGGATGGTCTCTGCCAGCACCGGCTTATCGAAAGCCAGGATCACGCCGCGCTCGGCGAACTCGCCGCTGCTCATCACCCCGGCGTGCTCCCAGTTGATGGCACAGATATGGGTCAGGTCCAGCGGCTGGGCGGGCGGTCCGGGAGGTCCCTGAGGCCCAACCGGTCCCTGGGGTCCGGCAGGTCCTTGCGGGCCGGGCGGGCCGATCCCGCCGGCATCCCCGGGAGGGCCTTGCTCACCGGCGGGTCCGGGAGGCCCTGGGGGGCCGGGAGGCCCTTGCGGGCCCGGCTCGCCGTCTCCGCCGTTCTCCAGCATGC
>JBAQHA010000442.1:0-1658 GCA_049288075.1 Oricola sp. | reverse complement strand
GGTCTTGATGCCGCCAAGCGGGAAAAAGTGGATCTTGTCGATCAGGCTGTCAGGGTTGCCAGCCTTGTAGGCCGCGATCTCAGAAACCACATCGGTCGGCTCATAGGGCAGCATCAGCTTCGACATGTCCATCGCGCGCTTCTGCAACACCTTCAGTGACGGTCCGACACCGCAGGCGACCGCGAATTTCAGCAGCGTCTGCAATTTCGCCGGGCCGGCGATGCCCAGATGGATCGGCAGCGTGATGCCGGCTTCCTGCAACCGTTCGGCCCAGGCGATGATCGGCTTCGCATCGAAGGCGAACTGCGTCGCGATCGCCATTTCGGCGTCGGTGCGCTCCGAGAACGCCTGCTTCCACTGCAGCGCCTCGTCCACCAGCTTCGACGAACCGTCCTTGTCGATGTCCCGGTTGCCTTCCGGGTGTCCGGCGACATGCAGCCGCTTGAAGCCGTACTTGTCGAACAGGCCCGTCTCCATCAGTTGCATCGAGGAATGAAGATCGCCGACGGGGTTCGTCACTCCGCCTGCCAGCAGCAGCGCCTGCTCGACGCCGGCTTCCTCGCGATATCGGCCGATCCAGCTTTCAAGCATCGCCTTGTTCTCGATGATGCGAGCCGGGAAATGCGGCATCACCGGGAAGCCGTCCTCGTGCAACCGCTTTGCGGTCTCCACCATTTCGTCGATCGGCGTGCCCTCGATATGGGCGATGTAGACGCGCGTACCGGCCGGCAGCAGCGCCTTGAAATCCTCGATCTTTGCCGCCGTGCGCGGCATCACCTCGATGGAAAAACCCTCAAGCAGCGCGCCGAGCGAAACTTCCGGCGCGACATCGCCTTTCGAGCGTTTGAGAAAATTCAGCATGACCGGCGTCTCCTCCCGGAAAATCGATAATTGTGTACACGATGGATTCCACCATCGGGCGCAACAGCCAACAATTGTCAATATAGCCGACGATATCTCATTATGCGAGATATTTCTGTATACATACTCCACAGAAATGTACGCAGGCAGGAATGCCGATGGAAATAAAAAGGGCGATGCGCCCGGCATCGCCTTTCCCCACTTCGCAAGCGTTCTGCGCCGCTTATTTTTGCGTTCGGTAAGAAAGCCTTGACGCTTCGTGGATCGGCCAGGGATGCACCGTCGCGCGCACGTTCGCCTGCCGGTGTCGTTCGACATTCGGCTTCGTCGAGCCGCCGTTCGGCTCGCCCCAGACCACGGTGAGTTCCGTCCCCGTCTCGGCGAAATCGGGTTCGAGGATCGCCAGTGATATCCACGCCCGTTCATTGGCCGAGAAAACCGGGCTGATGGAAACGCCGACATCCTTGCCGCCGGACAGTACCCGGTCGTAGGGATGGGTTGCGTAATGCGCGGCAGGCATCTCCATGTACTTGGTCATTTCGCCCTCTTCCATCATGCCGGCGAAAACTTCCAGCACGTCGGCCTTGTCCCAGACGAGCGTGACTTTGCGCCGGTGCGGGCCCCCGGCCATCTTTTCCAGCGCCGCCCGGCCGATGAAGTCGTGGTCGAATTTCACCACCCGGCCGTAGTCCAGATCCCAGGGCGTCAGGTAATAGTCCTCGACATTGTCGGACATCAGGCTGCCGCCGAGCGAGGATATCGCCTCGAAGCTGTTTCCGGCGAGCCATTCGCGATAG
>JBAQHA010000441.1:0-1616 GCA_049288075.1 Oricola sp. | reverse complement strand
AGGTTGGAACGCACGCGCAGCAGGTAGAAGCCCATCGTCGCCAGATGCGACGGGAAGATGAAGCTGGCCTCCTGGCCGTTCGAGACGATGAGCGGCTGCATGTTGAGCGCCGAGCGCAGCTGTTCCTGCATGCGGTCCCAAAGCGCCGCCAGGTTGCGTTCCTGGATGATCGCCGCGAAGTCGGACCGTGCGCCCTGCAGCACGCCGTAATAGGCGTATAGCTGTCCGTAGGCGAACCAGAACCGGTCGTCGGCGCGCGGATCGAACCAGCCGGCATTCGACTGCTCGATACGGCTGCGCAGGATGTCCGAGGTCGAGCCGATGTCGCCGGCGACGCGGTCGAGGAACTGCATCATGTTGTCGGCGCGGGCGTCGAACGACGCTTGACACGCTCCGAGATCCTCGTTGAACGCCCGAAGATGGCCCAGTGCCTGCCGGTACCTGCTGGGCGTCGCCTGAACCGGGCCGCGCGTCGAGATGTACCAGGTGTCCTCGGGGTAGGCGAGCGCGGTGCGCGCGTCCTGCAGGTTCTGGTCGATCTGCGACGTGCCGCGCACGCGGCCCAGCGTATCGACGAGTTCGGTCGTCGTGCGCCGCAGCACCTGGTTGATGCCGAGCTGGAACGCCGCCTTGTTGTCGAGGAACGGCGTGTTCTTCCACGGGATGCCGAAGAAGCCGAGCTTGCTGGCCAGCATCGAGGAAATCCAGCGGTTCTGGTTGACGTTGAAGTCGACCAGGTCGGCCGCGACCGTCACGATGTCGGAGCTGTGGCACGCGCCGCCGCCGGCCGGAGCGCCCGCCTGAGCCGTCTGCTGCGAGCCCAGCGCGACGGAGCCGGCGGAAGCCGCATTCGTCTCGGGCGCTGTATTGGTCTCCGTTGCGACCTGCGTCGTCGCGGAGCCCGCCGGCAGCGGATCGCCCGCCAGCGTCGCCGTCTTGGCGAAGGAATACCCCTTCGGATAGTCGGGGTCGAAATTGGCCCAGTACTGCGTCTGGAAAATAAAATAGCCGTAGAAAGCGATCAGGCCGACGATCAGGCCGCCGACCACCGTCTTGAGGATCCAGCCCTTGCGCGTGTACCAGCGCCCGAGCGCGAGAAACGGCCACAGCAGCCAGGCGATGAGATGGCCGACCGCCCGCCCGAGATATTCGAAGACCCGCGTAAAGAAGGCGATGATCGGATCCAGCATGGCTTAGTTCTCCGCTTTGGTCTCGAGACCGTAGAGCCGCTTTTTGAAGGCCGCTTTGTCGTTCAGATAAGTGGTTTTCAGCGTCTCCACAACATGATGCCGGAAGGCTTCGCTGTAGCCCGTATAATCCTTGTAGAACTCCTGCTTGTTGAAAACATAACGGGAGACGAAGTCGCCCGGTATGTACTCGGTGATCAGGCGGTTTACCAGCCACGCGTCCCTGTGTTCGGGCTTCGCGCGCACCAGCAGGAAGCGAAGCCGCGGCGCCAGCCGGCTGATCTCGATGCGGCCGGTCTGGGCCATCTCCCGCTTCATGTTGGCGAGGAACGGATAGACCCCGTCCTGCGTGATCAGATCCGAATGGCGATGCATCCAGGTTTGCAGCCATACGGCGTCGATACGGCTCAGATCCGCGTCGGGATCGTC
>JBAQHA010000440.1:0-2858 GCA_049288075.1 Oricola sp. | reverse complement strand
TATTGACGCTTACGTAAAAAGTATTTAGCGCTGCCTCATCGCCAACGTCGCCGCCCGGGAGGATTTCATGTACAAGGCCCCAGTCTCAGAGATCGCGCATGCGCTGAAATCCGTCGCCGGCCTTTCGGAAGCGCTCGACAAGGGACTTTTCCCCGATCTCTCGGACGATCTCGTCGATGCGATCCTCGAGGAAGCCGGCCGCTTCGCGAGCGATCGCATCGCGCCGCTGCATATTCCCGGGGATCGTCAGGGCGCGCGATGCGCGAACGGGGAGGTCACCATGCCCGACGGCTACAAGACCCTTTACCAGGACTGGATCGCCGGCGGCTGGAACAGCCTCGCCGCCCATCCCGAATATGGCGGGCAGGGTCTGCCGACCATGCTGGCGATGGCGGTCGCCGAGATGTGGAATTCGGCGTCGATGGGCTTCGGTCTCGTCTCCACGCTGACGATGGGCGCCATCGAGGCGATCGAGGCGCATGCCTCCGATGACCTGAAGACGAAATATCTGCCGAAACTGATTTCGGGCGAATGGTCCGGCACGATGAACCTGACCGAGCCGCAGGCCGGCTCCGATGTCGGCGCGTTGCGCAGCCGCGCCGAGCCGGTCGGCGACGGCACCTACCGCATCTTCGGCCAGAAGATCTTCATCACCTATGGCGAGCACGACATGACCGACAACATCGTGCATCTCGTCCTCGCCCGGCTTCCCGGCGCGCCTTCAGGCACGCGCGGCATCTCGCTTTTCCTGGTGCCGAAGTTCTTCGTCGGCGACGACGGCTCTATTGGGCCGCGCAACGACGTGTTCTGCCACTCCATCGAGCACAAGCTCGGCATCCACGCCTCGCCGACCTGCACGATGATCTATGGCGACGGCAAGTTCGGTGACGAACCCGGTGCGATCGGCTGGCTGATCGGAGAGGAAAACCGCGGCCTCGCCTGCATGTTCACGATGATGAACAACGCCCGCCTCTGCGTCGGCGTCGAGGGCGCGGCGGTGGCGGAAGCCGCGCGCCAGAAGGCCGTCGCCTATGCCAACGAGCGCCGCCAGGGCAAGGCGCCGGGCTGGACCGGGGAGGGCATGAGCCCGATCGTGCAGCACCCCGATGTGCGCCGCGACCTCCTGACGATGACCTCGCTTTCCCAAGCGTCCCGCGCGATCTGTTATGCCTGCGCGCATGCCATCGACATGTCGCGCGTCCACGACGGCGACGAGGCGAATTTCTGGCACGAGCGCGCCAGCCTGCTGACGCCGATAGCCAAGGCGTTCTCCACCGACATCGGATCGCAGGTCGCCTCCATCGGCGTGCAGGTGCATGGCGGCATGGGTTTCATCGAGGAAACCGGTGCGGCGATCTTCATGCGCGACGCCCGCATCGCGCAGATTTACGAGGGCACCAACGGCATCCAGGCGATCGACCTCGTTATGCGAAAACTGCAGCAGTCGGACGGCGCCTGCGTCGACGCCTATTTCGGTGAACTCGACGCGATCCTGGTCGAACTGGCCGCCTCGAACAATCCGTCCTTCGGCGCTTCCGCCGACCGGCTGAAGGAGGCGATGGCGGACTTGCGCGCCGCGACCGACGCGCTCAACGCCATGCTCCATGGCGGCGACATCCCCGCCGCGCTTGCCGGCGCGACGCCCTATCTGCGCCTGTTCGGCCTTGCCGCCGGCGGCATCTATCTTGCCAAGTCGGCGCTTGCCGACGCCGAGAGCGACGAGCGCGCGACGCTCTGCCGGTTCTTTGCCGAGAACCTCGTGGCCGAGACGGCGAGCCTGCGCCGCACGGTCGAAACCGGCGCGGCAAGCCTGCACGCCGCCGGCGAATTCCTGGTCGCCTGAGGAGCCCCCATGTCCGAACACATCCTCGTCGAGCGCCACGGCGCGGTGCAGACCATCCGGCTCAACAGGCCGGAAAAGAAGAACGCCATCACCCGCGCCATGTACGACGCCATGGCGAAGGCGCTGCGCGAGGCTGACGCCGACGACACCGTGCGCGTCCATGTCTTCCTCGGCTCGCCCGGCGCGTTCTCCTCCGGCAACGATCTGCAGGACTTCCTCGCCATTGCGATGGGGGGCGACCACGGCAAGGACGTGTTCGATTTCCTCGTCGCGCTCGCCACCGCCGTAAAGCCCGTCGTCTCGGGCGTCGACGGCCTGGCGATCGGCATCGGCACGACGATCCATCTCCATTGCGACCTGACCTTCGCCACGCCCGGCTCGCTGTTCAGGACGCCGTTCACCGACCTGGCGTTGGTGCCGGAGGCGGCCTCCAGCCTGATCGCGCCGCAGGTGATGGGCTATCAGCGCGGCTTTTCGCTGCTCGGCATGGGCGACGGATTCTCGGCCGAACAGGCGCTTGCCGCCGGGCTGATCTACCGGATCGTCGAGGCCGATGTCCTTGAGGCCGAGGTGATGGCGGCCGCGCAGGCGCTCGCCGCCAAGCCGCCGAAGGCGCTGCAATTGGCCAAGAAACTGGTGCGCGGCCCGCGCGAGCCTGTGCTCGACCGGATCAGGGAGGAGGGCGAACTCTTCCTGCAGCAATTGAAGTCCGACGAGGCGCGCGAGGCCTTCACGGCCTTCATGGCGAGGAAGAAGTAGTCCCGATCACATATCCGACCAGTGCCGCTTCTTCGCCCCGGGGCGCTCCAGCAGCGCGACGGCTTCGAGATGCGGCGTCCAGATGAACTGGTCGACCGGCGTCACGGATTTCAGCACGAACCCGCCGGCGATGAGGATTTGCAGATCGCGCGCCAGCGTTTCCGGGTTGCAGGAGACGGCGGCGACGCGGCGCACCGTCGAGGCGGCGATTTCCTTTGCCTGCGCTTCGGCCCCGGCGCGCGGCGGATCGAACACC
>JBAQHA010000439.1:0-5393 GCA_049288075.1 Oricola sp. | reverse complement strand
ATCTTCCCGCCCTGGCTTGGGGCTCATCGCCAGACCGCGGCACTCCCCCGCGGCCAGCCAGGCACCGTCCCTCTCCCCATCAGCCGGTGCGCATCCGGGCTTCCTTCGAGAGGGCACCGGGGATGATAAAGGAGGTCGCGAAGAGATGGACAAGGAACAAACGGATTTTTTCCCACAGCGGCGAATTAGGCCGGAATTGCGGGCGCGAACAGATGCGGATTCTGAAATTGTGACTTTGCGCCATCCAACGCTTCGCGATCGCCCCGGCACGACCACTACGCCCGATGCGGCTTTCCGGATTCAGGCGAAACGAACTGGTCAACGGCCGCTTTCTTGTCCCGGGTGAAGGCATTGACCCAGCCGCTGGAGGCCGTCAGCCCGTCGATACGGGCGATGCGGCCTGCCGCGTCGCGGGTATAGGTGTAATCCATCAGCGCAGGCGACCCGCCCGGCGCGAGCGTTTCGATGCGCGTCAGCCAGCGGCGTTGGGGCGAGTAGGTGAACCGCGTCACCACGCCGCTGGCGTAACGGATCTCCCTGGTCTGGCCGTCGGCTTCGTAATCGATGCCGAGGATCGGGCTCGGCACCGCCTGCAGCATCCCCGCGGTGTTGCAGATCCACGGCGAGAGACCGAGACGGACCGTCAAACTGACGGCCGCAGTGTCGGCGAGCGCACCATGGCTCGCTGCCCGGGTTCAGCGCCAACGAGACAAATTCGGCTTGGCGGACAGAGGAGGATTTCCGGCTCATCGTAGCCCTTCAAGGAGCGAAGGCGATACGGAAATCCGGGACACAGAAGGAGCCGGCGGTAAAAGTCATCAAGGACATCCGCCGCACCACTCGCAAACTTTGTTCGGGGAAGGGAAGATCCGCATCGTGCTGGGAGGCTTGCGCGGTGAGGAGTCGATTGCCGCGCTGTGCCGACGCGAAGGCATTGCCGAGAAACACTATTGCAATTGGTCGAAGGAGTTCCTCGAAGCCGGCAAGAAGCGGTTGGCCGGCGAAGCCGGGCACGCGAGATTGGAGATGCGGTCGACCTTCAACGACAGCGTCTTCGTGACATCATGAAACAGGAATTCGAAACGCGAATGACTTGAAAGTTCGTCGACATGCGCCTGCAAGCCAGCCGACATGTCGTCGATGCAGCCCGCCTTGTCGCCCTGATCAAGAACGCGGCGGCAAATATTGTACCCCAGAACCTAACCCGATCCGTGACCTCGCTTTGTCAGCCTGGTGGTCCGTGGCTGCAGCCGGGCCTTACTGCCGATCGCCGTCGCACAGCTTCTCGAACAAGCGCGCAACGGCTTCCGCACCCGGATCGTTGTGGCCGAAGATCTTCTCCTCGGAAATGTAGCTTGCGCGACCCGCCTTGGCCTTCGCGATCGTGGCAGTGTGATCAGCACCTTCGCGAGCGGCCTTTGCGGCCGCGCCCAGTCCTTCCGTCAATCTCGCGAGGGCCGGTGCAAGCGCATCGATCATCGTTCGGTCACCCAGATTGGCGCCGCCGACCTGCTTTATGCGATCAAGTCCGGCCGCCAGCCCCTCGATCCAGTTACGACCGCCAGCCGAAGCGTCACCGGCCGCCGCAAAGAAGATCGCCAGAAGCACGCCCGACGAACCGCCCATCGTCTGCGACAGTTCCATGCCGATCGCGCGATACAGCTGCGTCGTGTCCGCCAGCGGCAGCCGGTCGAGCGCGGATTTCAGCGCGTTCGCGGCGGTCGCCAGCGTGGTGCCAGTATCGCCGTCTCCAGACCTGGCGTCGAGGGCGTTGAGGTCGCCTTCGGCGGCGATCAGAATGTCGCAGCCGCGTTCGATCAGGGCGCGGCGCGAGGGACTTGCCGACGGCATCGGCTGGATCGGTATGAGCCCGTCCGGCAGTGGATGGATCTCGATCGCTCCGAACGGATCGAGGCCCGGCCACGCCGTCGGCGCGGCGGGTGCAAGCAAGGCCCTTTCGGCCTCCTTGGTCATCGGCATCAGCGACACCGAAAATCCCTGCATGTCGAGAGAGGTCATCATTGCCGCAGGACCGACGATCCAGCGCAGCTGATCAGCGATCTCGGACTTAGCCAGTTCCTCGGCGAGGATCGCCATCTCGAGTTGCGTCGCGCCACCGAGATTGTTGAGAAGCACCGCATGCGGACCCGGCTTGATGTTCGGCGCCAACCGGCCAACGACGGTTTCGATCGCCTGCCGCGCGCCCTGGAAACTCACCTGCTCTGCCCCGGACTCGCCATGGATGCCGAGACCGAGTTCGGCATGGCCTTCCAGAATGCGGCTTTCCTTCGGCGACCCCGGAATGGTGCAGGTGTCGAGCGACATGCCGATCGACACGACGCCGCCGATGACCTGCTGCGCCATCTCCGTCACCGTGTCGAGATCCTCGCCAGCATCGGCAAGCGCGCCGGCGATCTTGTGGACGAAAAGCGTGCCCGCGACGCCGCGCGCCTGAGGGAGGTCCGGCAGCGCGACGTCATCATCGACAACCACCATGCTGACATTGAGACCGAAGGTCCGGGCACGCTCGGCCGCCAGGCCGAAATTCAACCGGTCGCCGGTATAGTTCTTGACGATCAGGAGGCATCCTGCCTTGCCGGTCACGGTCAGGATCGCCGCGAGTACGGCGTCGACGGAAGGCGAGGCGAAGACATCGCCGCAGACCGCCGCCGTCAGCATGCCTTGCCCCACGAAGCCGACATGCGCCGGTTCGTGGCCGGAGCCTCCGCCGGAAACCAGGGCGACCCTGGACTTGTCCCAGTCGGCGCGGACCACGACCTTGATATGCGGATAGCCGTCGAGGCGCGCCAACCGCCCCCCGGCTCCGCGCAAGACCCCGTCGATCGCCTCGGTGACGACCGTTTCCCTGGAATTCACGAAATGGGACATGTCAGGCTCCTTGGACTATGCGCGCGCCATTGGCGTCGAAATAGAGTGGATTCTCGGGCCGCACGGCAATCTTGTCGCCGGTCGCGAGTGGCGTGTGAGCATCGGTCAGCGTCACAAGCGCGTGGCCTTCCAGCGAAAGGTGCAGACGGGTCTGGTCGCCGAGATGCTCAACCCGTGTGACGGTGGCGTTCCGGCCCTCGCCCTGGCGGATATGTTCCGGCCTGAGCCCGATCACCGCCGCGCCCGACGGGGCACCTCCGAAAAGCGACGCCGGAAGCGTGTTGATGCGCGGCTGGCCGAGGCGCGTCGCGACATAGACGCTGGACGGGTTCTCGTAGACGTCCCGTGGCGATCCGAATTGCACGAGCCTGCCCTCGTCAAGGACACCGATATGGGTCGCCATGGTCATCGCTTCGATCTGGTCATGCGTCACATAAAGGAGCGTCGCGCCGAGATCGGCATGGATGCGCTTCAGTTCGACCCGCAAGTCGGCGCGCAGCTTCGCGTCAAGCGAGCTGAGCGGCTCGTCCATCAGGAAAATATGCGGCTTGCGCACGAGCGCGCGTCCGATCGAGACGCGCTGCATCTCGCCCCCTGACAATGCGGTTGCGCGGTTTTCGAGCTTGTGGGCGATCTGCAGGACCGAGGCGACCTCGCCGATGCGGCGCTCGATTTCGCCCGCCGGCGCATTGATCAGCGGAGATTTCAACGGAAAGGCCAGGTTCTCGCGCACCGTCAGGTGCGGGTAGAGAGAATATTGCTGGAATACCATCGCCACGTTACGCTGCGCCGGCGAGAAGGAGACGACATCCTTTCCGCCGATGGAGATGCCGCCCGCATCGGGCGTCTCCAGACCGGCGATGAGGCGCAGCGTCGTGGTCTTGCCGGCGCCCGTCGGTCCGAGAAGGACGACAAAGGCGCCGTCCGGAATCGTCATCGAGACATCGCTTACGGCAGTCGTCGCGCCGAAGCGCTTGGACAATCCGGAAAGAACGACTTCAGCCATGGGAGCGCTCCTTCATTGCGGCGCGCGCGGCGGCGCGGTCGACCTTCATCGCCTCTCCCGACCCCGCGTCGAAGATGGAAAGCGTGGCCGTATTGAACGTCAGCGACGGCGTCTCTCCGACGCGGACCGGCTGGCCGGAGGGCGCCCGCACCCTCAGCGTTCCGTTCGGTGTCTTCACCGTCACGATCTGCGTCGTGCCGAGATATTCGGTGGCGATCACCTCGCCACGATAGGGACCGTCGGTGCCGAGACGGACATGTTCGGGCCGCACGCCCAGCACCAGTTCGCGCCCGCTGACACCGGATTCGAGGCGGGGGATGGGAATGCCGATGCCGGAGAGGCGGACCTCGGTCGCGCCGGGTTCGAGCGTCGCCTCGAAGCGCAGGAAATTCATCGGCGGCGATCCGATGAACTCGGCCACGAACATGGTGGCGGGGCGGTCGTAGATCTCCTGCGGCGTGCCCCACTGTTCGACGACGCCGTGGTTCATGACGACGATCTTGTCGCCCATCTGCATGGCTTCGAGCTGGTCGTGGGTGACATAGACCGTGGTCGCGCCCATGCGGTCGTGCAGGGCGCGCAGTTCCTCGGCCATGCGTTCGCGAAACTCCGCGTCGAGGGCGCCAAGCGGCTCGTCCATCAGGAATGCCTTGGGCTCGCGCACGATGGCCCTGCCAAGCGCCACGCGCTGGCGATCACCGCTGGAAAGGCCGCCGACCGGACGTTCGAGAATTGATTCGATCCCGAGAAATCTCGCCACCTCGTCCACCTTGCGGCGCACGTCCCGACGCCCCATGCCCTGGCTCACCAGCGGATAGGAGATGTTCCGCCGCACATTCATGTGCGGATAGAGCGCGAACATCTGGAAGACGAAGGCGATGTCGCGGGCGCTTGCCCGCATCTGGGCGACATCCTTGCCGTCGAGGAGTATCTGCCCGGCGGTCGGCAGTTCGAGACCGGCGATCATGCGAAGCGTGGTCGTCTTGCCGCAGCCGGACGGGCCGAGCAGCATGAAAAACTCGCCGTCGGCAACC
The DNA here is from genome assembly GCA_049288075.1 of Oricola sp. Lineage (GTDB taxonomy): Bacteria > Pseudomonadota > Alphaproteobacteria > Rhizobiales > Rhizobiaceae > Oricola. The sequence goes on along the minus strand of JBAQHA010000439.1, from coordinate 464 downwards.
GTGAAGCTCGACTCCTGCACGGCGACGAAGGCGCCGAATTCCTTGCGGAGATTTCGTATGACGATTTCTGCCACTGGGCTACTCCGGGAAATGGCTTACGACGATGAACATCAAGGTTCCGGCGAGAGTAACGATGAAGGAATAGGTGTAGGCCGCCAGCAGGAAAGGCTGCATCAGCATGACGACGCCGAGCGCGATCAGGACCGTGGCGACGATTTCCCAGGGGCCGCGCCTAAGCCGCATCAGTCCGTTGACGAAATCGCTCATTTGCGCACGGCTCCGAAGGTAATCCCGCGCAACAGGTGCTTGCGCAACAGGATGGTGAAGACCATGACGGGGACGAGGAACAGCGTCGCGCCTGCCGCCACCGCGGGCCAGTCCTTGCCGACGCCGATGATGGTCGGGATGAAGGGCGGCGCCGTCTGCGCCGTGCCTGAGGTCAGCAGCACCGCGAAGGCATATTC
>JBAQHA010000438.1:0-10993 GCA_049288075.1 Oricola sp. | reverse complement strand
CCGCCCTGGCTTTGGGGCTCATCACCCATCAGCCCACCTCTGGGCCAACAGCCAGGCACCGCCCCTCTCCCTGATTGCCGGTGTGCACGCAGGCTTCCAATGAGAGGGCACCGTCAGGATAGGGCGGGATGCGAGGAGTTGGACAAGCCGCGTTATCGAAACAATAAATGTCGAACAAACTGAACATATTGCGATTGATGCGAGACAAAATCGGTCAAACAAGCAGCATCCACGGTCCGCTCGCCGAATGCCAATCAAGCAAGAATCCCCGAAGTCATTGCAAGCCTCAACAGCAAGTGCGACTGTTTCATGCGGTCACGCGTCTCGGGGGTAATCATGAAAGTATTCGTTCCGTTCATCGTGTTCTTGTCTATGATTTCCACGACTGTGGCCGATGCCCATGGGGGCGGTTGCAGAAAGAGCTCTCCGCCGGGCCAATGCTGCCACATGGACAAGAAGGTCGGCTCTGTGCACTGCCACTAGGCGCCGCTTCCGCCTCGGCCGGAACGCATGCGCAGGTTTCCGGGAAAATGGTGCCCCTGGCCGGGATCGAACCAGCACTCCTTGCGGAACTCGATTTTGAGTCGAGCGCGTCTACCAATTCCGCCACAGGGGCATCGCGGAGCATCGCGCTCCGTCGCCGGTTGCCGTCCTAGCGTTTGGCCGGCCAAGCCGTCAAGCGATGCCTCTCGCAGATGCGACTGATTTTCCGCGCCGAACCGGCACAGTCGCGATTGCGCATCGCGAAAGCTCGACCTATGGCTTTGCGCGACGTCAACCGGGATATCGGCCGCATGAGCATCATCCGCAGGCTTTACGAGTGGACCATGGAACTCGCGGCCTCTCCGCATGCCGAGCGCATGCTGGCGGTCGTCGCCTTCGTGGAGAGCTCGGTGTTTCCAATTCCGCCGGACGTGATGCTGATCCCGATGGTGCTGGCGGAGCGGGCGCGGTGGATCCGCTACGCGCTGATCTGCACGGCGGCCTCGATCGCCGGCGCGTTGCTCGGCTACGGGATCGGCATGTTCCTTTACGAGCAGGTGGCGGTGCCGCTGCTGGAATTCTACGGCTATCTCGACAAGTTCGACCAGTTCCGCGCGATCTTTGCAGAGTGGGGCTGGTGGTTCGTCATCATCGCCGGCCTGACGCCGTTTCCCTACAAGGTGATCACCATCGCATCGGGCGCGGCCGGGTTGAGCCTGCCGGTCTTCATCGTCGCCTCGATCCTGTCGCGCGGCCTGCGCTTCTTCATCGTCTCGGGGCTGCTGTTCTATTTCGGGGAGCCGATCCGCGACTTCATCGAGAAGCGGCTCGGCCTTCTTTTCACCCTTTTCGTGGTCTTGCTGCTCGGCGGATTTGCCGCGGTGCGGTTTCTTTTCTAGGCGGGGGATTCCCATGAGACTGACGCGCGAAACCGGCCGGACGCAGACGCTCGCGGCGGCGTTCCTGGCGGTGGCGATGGCGGCCGTGGTCGGCACGGCGCTCGGCTTCGAGCATATCGGCGGGTTCATTCCATGCAAATTGTGCCTGGAACAGCGCACGCCCTACTATGTCGGCGTTCCGGTCGCGCTGATCGCGCTGGCCGGCGCGACGCTCGGCTGGCGCGCCTGCATCACGCGCGGGCTCCTGTTCATCGCCGGGCTGCTGATGACCTACGGGCTTCTTCTCGCGATCTATCATTCCGGGGTCGAATGGCACTGGTGGGCGGGACCGACCGACTGCTCGACCTCGGCGACGACCGGAATCCTCACCGATGCGGGCGGACTGCTCGGCGCGCTGGACACGATGAAGCCGCCGTCCTGCGACGAGGCGGCGGGGCGCTTCCTCGGCCTGTCATTCGCGGGCTGGAACGTGCTGTCGAGCCTGGGGCTGGCTTTCGTCGCCTACCGGGCGGCTTTCGCGCCGGCGAAATAGGTTTCGGAAACAAAAACGCCGGAGATCCGGTTCACGGCTCCAGCTCGACATCCCAGTACAGGTAATCCATCCAGCTTTCATGCAGATAGTTGGGCGGAAAACTTCGACCGTTGTTGTGCAGGTCGTGCACCGTCGGATGGAAGGGCATCTGGCGCGGCCGCATGCCGGAATCGCGGGGCATCTTGCCGCCCTTCCTCAGATTGCAGGGCGAACAGGCGGTGACGATGTTGTCCCAGGTCGTCTGGCCGCCGAAGCGGCGCGGGACAAGGTGATCGAATGTCAGGTCGTCGGGCGTGCCGCAATACTGGCACTCGAACTTGTCGCGCAGGAAGACGTTGAAGCGGGTGAAGGCCGGGTAGGTCGCCGGTTTGACATAGGCCTTGAGGCAGACGACGCTCGGCAGCTTCATCGCGAAGGAAGGCGAGGAGACCTCGTGATCGTATTCGGCGACGATATTCACACGGTCGAGGAAAACCGCCTTGATCGCGTCCTGCCAGGACCAGAGCGACAAGGGGTAATAACTGAGCGGACGGTAGTCCGCATTCAATACGAGTGCCGGAAGGCTGTCCGGCGAAACCGCAATCGTCAAGGCTCACCTCTTCGCATCACGATTGGTTTGTGGCCATATACTAAGCCCGTTGTGACACCCTTGTGAAGCATTGCCCGCGAAAGCGGCAGGAAACGGGAAGCCCCGAATTTTCAATGAGTTGAGCGATGCGATTTATTGCGGCGCGACGGCCCTGCCGCGTCTTGCGGCGTAAAATGCCCAGAAAAGACGTGCCGCGACGCCCCGCCAGGGCGCCCATGATTCGGCCATGAGACGCAGTTCCCGCTCGGACGGGCGCGCGGACAGCGCGAAGGCGTCGGCGACGGCGGCCTGGAGCGCGATGTCGCCGGCGGGGAAGACGTCCGGATGGCCGGCGGCGAAAAGCAGGTAGACCTCGGCGGTCCAGGGGCCGATTCCCTTGATCGCCGTCAACTCGGCCATGGCCGCGCCGCCGTCGATGCGGCACAGGCGTTCGAGATCGAGCCGGCCTTCCAGCACAGCCTCGCAGACCGCTACCAGCGTGCGCTGCTTCGGGCGCGACAGGCCGGCGGCGCGCCAGGCGTCCTCGCCGCCGGCCAGATAGGCGGCGGGCTCGAACGGATCGATCAGCGCGACGAGCCGCGTCCAGATGGCCTCGGCGCTCTGCTTGGACACCTGCTGCGAGACAACGATCGAGGCGAGGCTAGGAAAGCCCGGCTCGGACCGGCGCAGCGGCACGGCGCCCGACTGAGCGATGACATCGGCGAGACGCGGGTCGATGCGGCGCAGACGATCGAGGCCGCGCGCGATATCGGCCCCGGTCTCGATCGGTTCGACCGGTTGCATCGTGGCCGCCGCCTTTCTACCTATTCCCGTATCCATGCCGACGAGCGCCTCCATGACAGACAACCGGGCCGTATTCCGCTTTGCCCCGAGCCCCAACGGCTCGCTGCATCTGGGGCATGCCTATTCGGCGATCCTGAATTTCGAAATGGCGCGCGAGACCGGCGGCCGATTCCTGTTGCGCATCGAGGATATCGACACGGATCGCTGTTTGCCATCGCTCGAACGGGGGATTTACGAGGATCTCGCATGGCTCGGCCTCGACTGGGAGGAGCCGGTCCGGCGGCAGTCGGAGCATTTCGACGACTATCGCGCAGCTCTCGAGGCGCTGGAAGCCGAGGGGCTGGTCTACAGGGCCTGGCTCAGCCGGTCGGAGATCCGCCGGCTGGTCGAGGAGCGGGAACGCCTGGCGGAGCCCTGGCCGCGCGATCCGGACGGCGCGCCGGTCTATCCCGGCGGACCGCATGAGAGCGGCGAGGACGATGCGCCCCACGTGCTGCGGCTCGACATGAAACGGGCGATCGAACGGGCCGGACGGGCGCTGGCGTGGAGCGAGGAGGGGCAAGGCCCGGAGGGCGAGGCCGGCGAAATCGAGGCCCGGCCGGAGCAATGGGGCGACGTGATCCTGGCGCGGCGCGATACGCCGACGAGCTACAATCTCTCCGTCGTCGTCGACGACGCGCTGCAGGGCGTCACCCATGTGGTGCGCGGGCGCGACCTCTATCACGCCACCTCGGTGCATGTGTTGCTGCAGGCGCTGCTCGGCCTGCCGCAGCCGGAATATTTCCATCACGACCTTGTGCTGGCGGAAGACGGACGCAAACTGTCGAAAAGCAATCGCGACACGAGCCTGAAGGCGCTGCGCGAGGCGGGCGCGACGCCGCGCGACATAAGGCGCATGATCGGGCTTGCCGGCTAGGCGCGTTCACCGTTTGACGGAAACCGTGAACGGGTCCCCGCATTGTCGCGTTTCCGGACGGCGAAGCGGCTTCCACTTCGCCTGGAAACGATCTGGAGGCGCCAACGCATGAAAACGCGCCCGCTCCTTTCGAAACGGGCGCGCCCCGATGATGTAGCGGCTCGGCTCAGTATCCGAAACGGCTGGCGAGCGCCTTGAGCGTGGCCAGCATCGCGAGGCAGGTAAACGCCCCCGATATGCTGGCGACGGCCTGCGATGTCACATTGTACGCAGGCAGATGCAGGTAGTCGATGGCATAGAGACCGAGGAACGCGCCAGCGATCAATATGACCATGTTCGGGACCGTTCCGAAACCGTCGGGTCCCATGACGCCGTCCATGGCCGACGCCAGAAAGTAAGCACCCGCAGCAATTGCGAGGCCGACAACGAGAAGTGTCGAGGTATCGATATTCGTGAACATCCTAAACTCCACCCAGCTAGTCGCATTCACAATTCGTTAATAAGGCAGCCCGCGTTAAGCGGAGATTAGGGAAGCCGTTAAAATTGGAGCGTTAACTATCGGGAAATCCTTTTGCGCGCGATGGCGCCGTGGCCACCAGGGCCTGGGCCTGGCGAAACTGGATGAGCGCGGCGTTGATTTCGGCGCCGAGAATGAAGATCGCGGCGATGATGTAGAGGAAGACGAGCGCGATCATCAGCGACGCGAGGCCGGCATAGGTCGTCACGTAGGTGGCGAAGCTTTCCAGATAGGTCGCGAACAGCATGGCGCCGAGGACCCAGGCGCCGATCGTCAGCGCGATGCCGGGCACCAGCGAGGCGAAGGACCGCTTGCCGTCGGGAAGCCATTTGTGGGCGACGAACAGGCCGGCGACGAGGACGACGAGCGCGACCGCGAAGCGCCAGAATGCGAAGGAATCCGCAAGCGCCTCGATGCCCGGCATCCATTGGCGGGCAATGCGATAGGCCAGCGGCGCGAGCACGAGCAGGAAGGAGATCGCCATGAAGCCGAAGGTGGCGATGATGACGAAGCCGAGGCTTTCCAGCCGGATCTTGATGATCGATCGCGTCTCCCTGACGCGGTAGGCGCGGTTGAGCGCGACGCGCAGCGCCTCGACGCCGTTGGACGCGAAAAAGGCGGCGGCGGCGACGGAGACGGTCAACAGCCCGCCGCGTTGCACGGTCAAAACGTTCTGGACCTCGCGGGCGATCGGCGCGGCGATGCGTTCCGGCCACGTGTCGAAAACCAGATGCACCGCCGTTTCGGCGAACCGGTCGGCACCGAGAAAGCCGGCAAGCGTGGTCGCGAAGATCAGGAACGGGAAGATCGCGAGCAGCGTCGACAGCGCGACATGGCTCGCCAGCGCCCAGCCGTCGGTCGAGTTGAAGTGATCGAATGCGTCGCCGACAATGTGTTTCAGTATCGAAAAGAGCCGGAACATGCGGTTACCGGACGCGTTGCCATGCCAGGTCGAATATGGGAAGTCCCTCCTTCGAACGATTTGCGCCGGACCAGAATGGCACAGAATTCCCCAGTTCTCATTACCGGGTGCTCCACCGGCATTGGCCGCTATTGCGCCGGCCGGCTTCGTGACGATGGATATCGCGTGTTCGCGACCGCGCGCAAGGACGCAGACATCGACAGACTCAAAAGCGAGGGCCATGCGGCGCTCTATCTCGACTATCGCGAACCGGATTCGATCCGCGCCTGCTTCGACGCCGTGATGGCGGAGACCGGGGGCAGGCTCGATGCGCTGTTCAACAACGGCGCGCATGCGCAACCCGGGGCGGTCGAGGACCTGCCCGTGGAGGCGCTGCGCGAGCAGTTCGAGGCGAATTTCTTCGGCTGGCACGACCTGACCCGGCTGGCTGTTCCGGTGATGCGCGGCCAGGGTCACGGGCGGATCGTGCATTGTTCGTCGATCCTGGGCCTTGTGCCCGCCCCCTTGCGCGGCGCCTATGTCGCGTCGAAATACGCGCTCGAGGGCCTGATGACGACGCAGCGCATGGAACTCGAAGGCAGCGGCGTCCATGTCTCCCTCATCGAGCCCGGCCCGGTGCCATCCAGGCTGGCAATAAATGCGCTCGGTTTTGCCCGGAAGTATGTCGACATCGAAAACAGTGTCCACGGCGAAGCCTACGCGAAGCGGATCGCCGAACTGGAAGCGGGGGGAACGCCGGACGACGGCGGGCGGGCCGCCGGATGGGTCTATGCCCGCCTGCGGCACGCCCTGGCGGCGGCGAAGCCGAAACCGCACTACCTGGTGACGCCGCAGGCGCGCGTCGCGGTGCTGGCAAGGTGGCTGCTGCCGGCAGGACTTTTTTATCGACTCGCCGCCGCGAACTCCTAGATTGGGGTAACGGCGAACCGGATTGGACGGAACGGAGAACAGATGTCTGGCGGACTTTTTTATCTCGCTCTTGTCATCATGCTGGCGGTGGCGGCCGTGCTGCTGGTCGGCCTGCGCAACCTGATGCGCAACGGCGACGGGAACTTCTCCAACAAGATGATGCAGCTGCGTGTGTTCCTGCAGTTCGTCGCCGTCGTCGTCATCGTGATCGGCATCTACATCGCCCGCTCGACCGGCAAGGGCTAGGAACAGCCGCATGGTCGTGCTGAACAAGATCTACACCAAGACGGGCGACGACGGGACGACCGGGCTCGGCTCCGGGGAACGGCGTTTCAAGTTCGATCTGCGCGTTTCCGCCTACGGAACGGTAGACGAGGCGAATGCCTGTATCGGCATGACGCGCGTACACACCGGCGGCGACGTCGACGCGATGCTGGCGCGGATCCAGAACGACCTGTTCGATCTCGGCGCCGACCTGGCGACGCCGGAGACGGAAGAACCGCCGGCATACGAGCAACTGCGCATCGTTGCGTCGCAGGTCGCGCGCATCGAGGCGGATATCGACGCGCTCAACGGCAACCTCAAGCCGCTGCGCTCGTTCATACTGCCCGGCGGTTCGCCGGCGGCGGCGGCGCTGCACCTGGCGCGCACGGTTTCGCGGCGCGCCGAAAGGCTGATCGTGGAACTGGCGGAAAAACCGGGCGAGCACGTCAATCCGGAAGCGTTGAAATACATCAACCGGGTATCGGACTTCCTGTTCGTTGCCGCACGCGCCGTCAACGCCAATGGCGCCGATGACGTGCTGTGGGTGCCGGGCGGCAGCCGGCCGGCTTAAGCGCGGGGGCGCTGGGGCACATGTTCATACCACTGCACGACGCCAACCATCTCAAGCATATCAAGGCGCAGTATGTGACCATGGCGCTGATCGCCATCAACTTCCTGGTCTTCGTCGCAGTCAATCTGGAGATCGTGCCGGGAACCTACGAAGCGGCGGTGTTTTCACTCGGCTACATTCCCGCGGTGTTCAACGATTTCGCGGAACTACCGCCCGAGAGCGTCCTGATCCCGGAGGGGCTGTCGCTCGTCTCCTATTCCTTCCTGCACGCCGATTTCATGCATGTCGCATCGAACATGCTGTTCCTTTGGGTATTCGGCGACAATGTCGAGGATGCGCTGGGGCATATCAGGTTCGTCATCTTCTTCTTCCTGTGCGCCGCCGCCGGAGCACTGGGACACGGGCTGCTGCATCCGCAGTCGACCGCGCCGCTGATCGGGGCGTCGGGCGCGGTCTCGGGCGTAATCGGCGCCTACCTGATCCTGCACCCGAAGGTGCTGGTCTGGGTGCTGGCGTTCGGCCGAGTTCCCCTGCGGTTGCCGGCCTTCGTGCCGCTGCTTCTCTGGATCGGCTACCAGATGGCGGCGATCTTCCTGTTCGCCGACGAGGACGTTTCCTGGGGCGCGCATGTCGGCGGGTTCGCGGCCGGGGTGATCCTCGTCTTCCTCCTCAAGCGGCGCGCCGTGCCGCTGTTCGACCGCCGGATCACGCTGCCGCGCTCGGTCGAGGTGGCCGAAGGCTCGCCGCCTCCGCTGCCCTATTCGCCGCCGGAACCGGAGCCGAACCCGCAGCCGTGGGGCCGCGGTTGAGGCGTTTTCCAGCAGAGAAGAAAGATTGACGCGCACGTAAACGTCAATTATTGCCCTGCAAAATATTTCGATCTTTGCGTTGCGCGGGCTTGCCCGACATCCGAGAAAACGGCATTCACGCCCCGACGGGAAATGTCGAGTTTGCGCTAGCGGCGCACAATCCGTCTCCGTAAAGGTGACGGCAAAGAGCATGGGAGAAATCTGCGATGAAGGTATTGGTGCCGGTCAAGCGGGTCGTCGACTACAACGTCAAGATCCGCGTCAAGGGCGACGGTTCGGGCGTCGAGCTCGCGAATGTGAAGATGAGCATGAATCCGTTCGACGAGATCGCGGTTGAAGAGGCGATCCGGTTGAAGGAAGCGGGCACCGTCACCGAGATCATCGCCGTGTCGATCGGGCCGGCCCAGGCGCAGGAAACCATCCGCACCGCGCTCGCGATGGGCGCCGACCGCGGCATCCTGGTCAAGACCGACGACCTGGTCGAGCCGCTGGCGGTGGCCAAGATCCTCAAGGGCGTGGTCGACGAGGAGCAGCCGGGCCTGGTGATCCTCGGCAAGCAGGCGATCGACGACGACGCCAACCAGACCGGCCAGATGCTGGCCGCGCTGACCGGCTGGAGCCAGGGCACGTTCGCCTCGAAGATCGTCATCGAGGGCGACAAGGCCAAGGTGACGCGCGAGATCGACGGCGGGCTGCAGACGATCGAGATCACGATGCCGGCGATCGTGACGACCGACCTGCGCCTGAACCAGCCGCGCTACGCCTCGCTGCCGAACATCATGAAGGCCAAGAAGAAGCCGCTCGACGAAAAGTCGCCCGCCGATTACGGCGTCGACATGTCGCCGCGCCTGAAGGTGCTGAAGACCGAGGAGCCGGGCGGCCGCAAGGCGGGCGTCAAGGTGGCGAATGTCGCCGAACTGGTGGACAAGCTCAAGAACGAGGCCGGCGTCCTCTGACGAATTCGAATGAGGCCGGCCTGCAAGCGGCCGGTCTCTGCGCTTCCGGTGCTCACGTACCAAAGTACGCTGCGCTCCGGTTCTCGAACCCAACCGCTTTCGGCACGGCCTGATCCGAATTCAGATCGAGAAAGCGGAACCAAGGAAGGCAAGGACTAAACTGATGGCCATTCTCCTGATTGCCGAACACGACAACGCAACCCTGTCCGACCAGACCGCGAAGGCGATGAGCGCGGCTGCCGCGATCGGCGGCGACGTGCATGTGCTGGTTGCCGGCCACAACGCCAAGGCGGCGGCCGATGAAGCCGCCAAGCTTGACGGCGCCAAGAAGGTTCTGCTCGCCGATGACGCCTCGCTCGCCCAGCAACTGGCCGAACCGATGGCTGCGCTGATCGTCTCGCTCGCGGGCAATTACGACGCTTTCGTCGCGGCCGCGACGACCAACGGCAAGAACATCATGCCGCGAGTCGCCGCATTGCTCGACGTGATGCAGGTTTCCGAAATCACCGAAGTCGTCTCGGCAGACACGTTCAAGCGGCCGATCTATGCCGGCAACGCAATCCAGACCGTGCAGTCGACCGACGCCAAGAAGGTCGTCACCGTGCGCACGGCCTCGTTCCAGAGCGCCGGCACCGGCGGATCGGCTTCGGTCGAGAGCGTTTCCACCCCGACCAACCCGGGCCTGTCGTCCTTCGTCTCGACGGCGCTGTCGGGCGGCGACCGCCCGGAACTGACCTCGGCGAAGATCATCATCTCGGGCGGCCGGGCGCTCGGCTCGGCGGAGAAGTTCCAGGAAGTGATCCTGCCCGTTGCCGACAAGCTCGGCGCCGCCGTCGGCGCTTCGCGCGCGGCGGTGGACGCCGGCTACGCGCCGAACGACTGGCAGGTAGGCCAGACAGGCAAGGTGGTCGCTCCCGACCTCTATATCGCCTGCGGCATTTCCGGCGCGATCCAGCATCTCGCCGGCATGAAGGATTCAAAGGTCATCGTCGCGATCAACAAGGACGAGGAAGCGCCGATCTTCCAGGTCGCCGATTACGGCCTCGTCGGCGACCTTTTCGAGATCCTGCCGGAACTCGAAAAAGCGCTCTGACACCGACAACAACGGAATGAGGGAAGGCCTGTCCCCGGTAGGGACGGGCCTTTCCGTTTCAGCCGAGCGCCGCTACGATTTCGTCGGTGGACCGCACCCGCGACACGCGCGGGAGGGTGTGTTTCAGCGCGAAGTCATGCATCTCGGCGCAGACCGTCGTGCATGCATCGGAGGCGACGAGGACCGAATAGTTGTGCTGCCAGGCATCGCGCGCGGTCGACTCGACGCCGAAATTCGTGGCGAAACCGCACAACACGACTGTGCTGATGCCGCGCCGGCGCAATTGCAGATCGAGTTCCGTGCCGTGGAAGGCGCTCCACTGGTGTTTCGTGATGTGCAGCGTCGCCGGAAGCGCGGCGATCTCGGGCGCCAGTGCTGCGAAGTCAGCGGGCAATCTGCCCCGCGGCAGCATCAGCGGCTGGTCGACCGCGCCTTTCGGCCTGTCGCCGCCATCGGCGGAGAAGGTGACGCTTACTGCGACGATCGGGCTTCCGGCCTCGGCAAAAGCCCTGCCGAGGCGTCCGGCATTGGCCGCCAACGCAGTCCGGTCATGGGGCGCGAGGGGCAGAGCGAGCGTTCCTTCCTGGATATCGATCAGCACGAGAGCAGCGGACTTTGGATCGGGAACTAGAGGCATGGCATGCTCCGAATCGGCGTCGCGCGGATTGCGCTCGGCGGGGCAAGAAGGGATGTTATGGGCGATCGCGGTCAATTTTATGAGAAGACCCTCATAAAAGGAGATATATGAGC
>JBAQHA010000437.1:0-7739 GCA_049288075.1 Oricola sp. | reverse complement strand
TCGATATCGACCGCTGGCTGAAGGGCGGCGCCACCGGCTGGGACGGCTATCCCGACACCCGCTGCGGCAAGATGGACGCGGAGACCTGCGGTCTCGCCGCCGCGCTCGCTCATGACAATGTCGAACTCGTCACCGATGCCCGCGTCACCGGCCTGAAGACCGGACCGGACGGCAGACGCGTGGCGGAAGTCGTCTACGAGAAGGACGGCGGAACGCATCGCATCACGCCGCGTATGGTCGCGCTCTGCGCCGGCGCGGTGCAGTCGGCCGCCCTGCTGCTCGGCTCCGGCCTCGCCAACAGGTCCGATCAGGTCGGCCGCTGCTTCATGAACCACAATGCCTCGGCGCTGATCGCCTTCGATCCGCGCTTCCGCAACGATTCCGTCTACCAGAAGACCTTCGGCATCAATGACTGGTACTTCTCCGACGGCGAGGGTGGCCCGCCCCTCGGCAATATCCAGCTTCTCGGTCGTGTCGTGCCCGATATCCTGCAGGCGAATGTGAAGTATCTGCCGAAGCCGTTAGCCGGCTACATCTCAGGCCATGCCGTTGACCTCTACGCCATCTCCGAGGACATTCCGAACCCCGAAAGCCGCATCGTGCTTTCCGGCTCCGACATCAGGCTGGTCTGGCGGCGCTCCAACATGGTCGCCCACAACCGGCTGGTCGGAAAGATCAGGGAAACGTTGCGCGCCGCTGACTTCCCGGTCGTCCTGTCGCGCCTCTTCGACGGCCGCCTCCCGTCGCATCAGTGCGGCACCGTGCGCATCGGCTCCGATCCGGCCAAATCCGCGATCGATCCGGATTGCCGCGCCTGGGATCATCCCAATCTCTTCGTCGCCGACGCCGCCAGCCTGCCGACCTCGGCCGCCGTCAATCCGGCGCTCACCGTCGCCGCCATGGCGCTGCGCGCCGCCAACACCATCAGGAAGGAACTTGCCGCATGAAGCCGGTCGCGCTCATCACCGGAGGTCAGCAGGGCATCGGCCTCGGCATAGCCGAGGCTCTCGTCGAAGCCGGCTTTGCCGTCGCCCTCGCATCCCGAAGCGCGCCCGAGGAGTCAAGCGTCGTTTCGGCCCTGCAACGACTGGGGGAAGATGCGCGCTATTATGGCCATGACCTTCGGCAAATCGAAAACGTCCGGTCATTGCTCGATTTCGTCGAGGCCGATCTCGGCCCGGTCGACTGCCTCGTCTCCAATGCCGGCGTTCCGGCGAAGATACGCGGCGACATGCTCGACATGTCGCCGGAAAATTTCGACTTCGTCCTGGACGTCAACTTGCGCGGCGCTTTCTTCCTCGCCCAGGAAGCGGCGAAACGTATGGTCGCGCGGGAAAGCGCGAATTATCGCTCCATGGTTTTCGTTACCTCGGTCAGCGCCGGAATGGCGTCGATCGAGCGCGCCGAATACTGCATCTCCAAAGCCGGTGCGGCGATGATGGCCGAACTCTTCGCCGTGCGCCTCGCGCCGCTCGGCATCGGCGTCTTCGAGTTGCGGCCCGGCATCATCGAGACAGGCATGACCGCCGGCGTGAAGGACAAGTACACCGCCCGTATCGAGGGCGGACTGGTTCCCGCCGGGCGCTGGGGCCAGCCGTCCGATATCGGCTCGGTGGTCGTGCCGCTTGCCACCGGTAGGATGGCCTTCGCCAACGGCGCGGTCATCCCGGTCGATGGCGGCCTGTCGATCGCGCGGCTCTGAGGAAAGGGATGATGGCGCAAGGATACGATTTCATCATCGTCGGCGGCGGATCGGCAGGCTGCGTGATCGCAGCGCGCCTGTCGGAGAACCCGGCCGCCCGCGTCCTGCTGTTGGAGGCCGGCGGCAGCGACTGGCATCCTTTCTACAAGATGCCCGCCGGCTTCGCGAAGATGACCAGGGGCATCGGCTCCTGGGGTTGGTCCACCGTGCCGCAGAAGCACATGAAAGACATGGTGATCCGCTTCACCCAGGCGAAGGTGATCGGCGGCGGCTCCACCGTCAACGCGCAGATCTACACGCGCGGCAACGCGCTCGATTACGACGAATGGCGCCAGATGGGCTGCGACGGCTGGGGCTATGACGATGTTCTGCCGTATTTCCGCAAGGCCGAGGACAACGACACCTGGGACAACAAGTATCACGGCAAGGGCGGTCCGCTCGGCGTGTCGCAGCCGGCCGCGCCGCTGCCGATCTGCGAGGCTTACTTCGCCGCCGCCGGTCAGATCGGCATCCCGCGCAATTACGACATGACCGGCGAGACCCAGGACGGTGTCGGCTATTACCAGCTCACCCAGCGCAACGTCCTGCGTTCCTCGACTTCCGTCGCCTATCTCGGCCCCGCCCGCAATCGCCCGAACCTGACCGTGCGCACTCGCGCGCAAGTCCGCCGACTGCGTGTCGAGAACGGCCGCGCCACAGGCGTCGAACTGATGGACGGCGCCGTACTGCGTGCGGACGCCGAAATCATCCTGTCCTCGGGCGCCATCGGCTCGCCGCGCCTGCTGATGCTGTCGGGCATCGGCCCGGCCGACCATCTGCGCAACGTCGGCGTCGATGTCGTCCGCGACCATGCCGGCGTCGGCTCCAACCTGCAGGACCATCTCGATCTCTTCGTCGTCGCCGAATGCCGCGGCGACTACACCTATGACAAATACGCAAAGCCGCACTGGTCGGCCGTTGCGGGGCTGCAATATCTTCTCGGCAAGTCCGGTCCTGTCGCCTCCTCGCTTTTCGAGACCGGCGGCTTCTGGTATGCCGACAGGAATGCCCGCTCGCCGGATATCCAGTTCCATCTGGGCCTCGGTTCGGGCATCGAGGCGGGCGTCGCGCGCATGGCCCATGGCGGCGTGACGCTGAACTCCGCCTATCTGCGTCCGCGTTCGCGTGGCACGGTGCGCCTCGCCAGCGCCGATCCCTCCGCCGCGCCGCTGATCGATCCCAATTATTGGGCCGACCCGCACGACCGCGACATGTCGGTCGCGGGCCTGAAGCTGGCGCGGGAGATCATGCGCCAGGACGCGCTGAAGCCCTTCGTGCTGGCCGAACGCCTGCCCGGACCCGCGGTGACGACCGACGACGATTATTTCGACTACGCCTGCAAGCATTCGAAGACCGATCACCACCCGGCCGGCACCTGTCGCATGGGCGCCGATAACGGCGCCGTGGTCGACCCGCGACTGCGCTTCAATGGCATCGAGGGCCTGCGCGTCGCCGACGCCTCGATCATGCCGACCGTCGTTTCCTCCAACACCAACGCGCCAACGATCATGATCGCTGAAAAGGCGGCCGACATGATCCGCGCCGATCACGGGATCTAGATCATGCGTCTTCCCACCTACGCCGGAAAGCTCGAGGATTATTCGCCGATAGGCAGTGCGCTGGTTCCGCGCGCGCCTTCGGTGCCGCTGACCCGTACCGCCTTCGCCGCCGCGCATGTCGTCTCGGACCCGCTCGCCGAGCGCGATCCCTGGGTCGGGCGGCCCGCGGTCGACTGGGACAACACGCTGCGCTTCCGCCACTGGCTCTGGGACCAGGGCCTCGGTCTCGCCGAGGCGATGGACACCGCCCAGCGCGGCATGGGAGTCGACTGGCTGACCGCGAGGGAACTGATCGAGCGCACCATGCGCGAAGCACGGGCCCATCCCATGAAGCCGCGCGTCGCCTGCGGCGCGGGCACGGATCATGTCGATCTCGCCGATCTGAAGGACGAGGCGGCGCTTGTCGCCGCCTATTCGCTCCAGATGGAGGCGATCGAGGCGGCCGGCGGCCAACTCATCCTGATGGCATCGCGCGCATTCCCCGCGATGAAGGCGGATGTCGCAACCTATGCCCGCGTCTACGGCAGGCTGCTCGACCAGGCCGCCGAACCGGTGATCCTGCACTGGCTCGGCGACATGTTCGATCCGGGGCTTGCCGGCTACTGGGGATCGACCGACCTTGAGAAGGCCTCCGACGCGGTGCTGGCGATTATTCAAGCCAATCCGGCCAAGGTCGACGGCATCAAGATCTCGCTGCTCGACCGGGCGCACGAGGAAGCCTTCCGGGCCAGGTTGCCGGAAGGCGTGCGGCTCTATACCGGCGACGACTTCAACTATGCCGACCTGATCGCGGGCGACGGCAGGCACTATTCACATGCGCTGCTCGGCATCTTCGCGGCGATCGCCCCGGCCGCCAGCCAGGCGCTCGAGGCGCTGGCGATGGGCGACATGGAGACGTACCACGCGTTGCTCGCGCCGACGGTTCCGTTGTCGCGCGAGATCTTCAAGGCGCCGACGCGTTTCTACAAGGCGGGCATCGCCTTCATGGCGTGGCTAAACGGTGCGCAAAGCCACTTCATCATGCCGGGAGGCTTCCAATCCTCGCGCGAAATCACCCATTATGCCGAGATATTCCGCCTCGCCGACAAGGCGCGTCTGCTGACGCGGCCCGATCTGGCCGTGGAGCGGATGACGACGCTTCTGCGTCTGCACGGCATGGAGTGAAAATGGTGAAGAGGCCGACGATCGTGGACGTGGCACGGCACGCCGGCGTGTCGAAGTCGACGGTCTCGCTCGTGCTGCAGAACAGCCCGCTGGTCAGGAAGGAGACGCGCGAATCGATCGAGCGCTCCATGGTCGCGCTGAACTATGTCTACAACCGCTCGGCGGCGAACCTGCGCGGCGGCGATGTCGGCCTTGTCGGTCTCGTCATCAACGACCTGCGCAACCCCTTCTTCACCGAATTCGCCACCAGCGCGCAGATGACGTTTGCCACCCACGGTTTCGCCACCGTCATCGCCAACACCGACGAGGACCCCGCGATCCAGGCGCAGGTGATCGCCTCCATGATCGAGCATGGGGTCTCCGCCTTCGTCATCTCGCCCGCCTATGGCGACGACGGCGCGATCTTCAGTCGCATCGAACGCGCGGGCATCCCGGCGCTGCAGGTCCTGCGCATGGTCGATCCGCGCACCGATCTCTTTCCCTTCGCCTCGCTCGATTATGCGACCGGCGGCCGGCTCGCCGCCCGCCATCTCGTCGATCTCGGCGCGAAGCGCATCGCCTTCGTCGGCGGTCTGGAGGCTCGCCCCGTCACGCGCGAGCGCATGTCGGGCTATATGAAGGTGATGGAAGAGGCCGGTATCGAACCTGCGCCCTTTTACGGCCGTCCCTCGCGCGCATTCGGCCGCGACATGGCGCTGACGATCGCCCGCGAACATCCGATGATCGATGCCGCCATCTGCTTCAGCGATCTCGTCGCGCTCGGCATGTTGTCGGGCTTCGCGCAGTGCGGCGTGCGTCTCGGAACCGAGTTCCGGCTCGTCGGGTTCGACGACATCGAGGAATGCGCGCTGGTATATCCGCAATTGTCCTCGGTGCGTTGTGACGTTGCGAGCTTCGGCCGCCGTTCGGCGACGACCATGCTGCGCTGGCTCGAAACCGGCGAGCGCCCGCCGGAACGGGAATATGCCCCCGTCGAACTCGTCGCCCGCCAGTCGAGCCTCGGGCCGGGCGCCGTCAAGCATCAACCGGTCGGAGAAACCGCATGATCCGCCATTGCGTCCTGTTGAACCTGGCCTCCGGCCACGACCTCACGCCGGTCGCCGAACCGATGCGGATCCTCGGCGCCCTCGCCGGCGAGATCGACGGCATGCTGGAATTCTCCTGGGGTCCGAACCGCGACTACGAGAACAAGTCGCAACATTTCCATTGCGGTTTTGTCGCCGTGTTCCGCGACCGCGACGCCCATCTCGTCTATGAGAAGCACCCGGAGCATGTCCGCGCCGGTGGAATGCTGATCGCCGCCTGCGAGGGCGGTTACGACGGCATCTTCGTCGCGGATCTCGAGACCGACTGAGCTAGCCAGCCATCGCCAGCAGCATTACGAGGATGAAATGGCGGCTCTGCGGCACGGCCAGCAAGGCGACAACGATCGCTTGCATGCCCGCGATCGCGTAGAGCTGCGTGCGGAAGGGCTCTTTTCGCGTCTTGTGTCGCAGCAGTCGCTGGCCGGCTATCGCGCCGAATATCCCGCCGATCAGCGCCAGCCCCAACAGCGTGCTTTCGCGGACACGCCGGCTGTCGCGCCTCGCCGCCGCCTTGTCGATGGCGAAGGCCGCGAAAGCCAGCAGATTGACGACGAGCAGCGCCGCCGTCCAGCGCCACGTCGCGGGAATCGCGTCGAGATCCATTCCGGCGGTCTAATCCGCCCCTGGCGCTTCGGCAAGCGCCTACCAGAGATCCGGCTTCTTCCCCTCGGCCTCGAGCTTGTCGAACCGCGCTTGCAGGAAGCGTTGAAAGTCCTCCTGTCCGTAGCGGTCCTCGGCGACGTATTCGAACATCGAGACGAAATGGAACGGCTTGAAATAGCCCGGCATGCGGATGACCTCCTTCGGCTCGCCGCCCTTGCCGAAGAACACGATGGTCGGCGTGAAATTCACGTTCCACTTGCGGGCCAGCGCCTTCTCCTCCATCGCCTCGCCGTCGAAATCGGTCACCTCTCGCGAACCCCAGAGATTGATCTGCACGATGCCGAAATTGGCCGCCACATAGTCTGCGATCTCGGGCCTCGCAAAATTGACCTCGTGCATCTCCTTGCAATAGGGACAGCCGCGCTGCTCGAAGATGACGGCGAAATGCTTGCCGGCGGCTTCCGCCTCTTCCCTGTCCTCGGCCATGGCGAGAAAGGTCTGCATGAAGAAGGGCTGGATGTGCAGCCCGTCCTCGCTCAACTCCGCCGCCGCCCGCCCGGGCAACATCGCGGAAACTGAAAGCGCGGCGAACCCCGCCGCGAATTGCCTGCGATCGATCATGAGCGTCTCCTCCTCGTGGATCATAGCGCACGTCGCGCCCGGGTCGAAATCAAAACGCCGTTAGCGCCGCCCCCAAGGCGACTTGCTGCTTGGATCGGGGTATCCCTCTCGTTAGGTTGCCATCAACGCTGTCATGGCTAACGAACGGAGACATCCATGAACATCCCGGTTGTGCTGCCCGAGTTCCTGCGTCGCCCGCCGCGCCATCTGTTCTTCACCGGCAAGGGCGGCGTCGGCAAGACGTCGATCGCCTGCGCCGCGGCGATCGCGCTTGCGGATGCGGGCAGCCGCGTGCTGCTGGTCAGCACCGACCCGGCTTCAAATCTCGACGAGATGCTCGGCGTCGCGCTGCCCGATTCGCCGCTTGCCGTTCCGGGCGTTCCCCGGTTGCTTGCGCTCAATATCGACCCCGAGGCGGCGGCCGAGGCCTACCGCTCCCGTGTCCTCGACCGGCTGGGACCGGATGAGGGCGAGGCACGGC
This sequence comes from Oricola sp., assembly GCA_049288075.1. Classification (GTDB taxonomy): domain Bacteria; phylum Pseudomonadota; class Alphaproteobacteria; order Rhizobiales; family Rhizobiaceae; genus Oricola. The sequence goes on along the minus strand of JBAQHA010000437.1, from coordinate 485 downwards.
GTGAGGAGGTCCGCGAACAGCTGTCGGGCGCCTGCACGACAGAGGTCGCGGCTTTCGACGAGTTCGCCGCCCTGCTCGGCAGCCGGGATACCGCCTATGACCATGTCGTCTTCGACACCGCGCCCACGGGTCACACGCTTCGCCTGCTCAGTCTGCCCGCCGCATGGTCGGGCTTTCTGGAAGCCAACGAGGCCGGCGCATCCTGTCTTGGCCCGCATTCCGGGCTGAAGATGCAGGAGGAACGCTTCCGCGACGCGTTGGAGGCGCTCGGCGATTCGGCGGAGACGAAAGTGCTGCTCGTCACCCGCGCCGAGCGTAGTGCGCTCGCCGAGGCGGCAAGAAGCGCGGCGGAGCTCGCTGCGCTCGGTATTTCGAACCAGCGATTGATCGTGAACGGTGTCTTCCGCGCCGCCGATCCCGACGACGGCATTGCGCGGGCGTTCGAGGCGGCCGGCCGGGAGGCGCTCGATGCCATGCCCGAAAGC
>JBAQHA010000436.1:0-2471 GCA_049288075.1 Oricola sp. | reverse complement strand
GTGCCTCATGCGTCCCGGCCGCCAGGCCGGGGAGGGAGGAACAGGATTGTTTCGCAACGCGGTGAACAGCCGGACGTTTTCGCGTCGCAGCCTGCACGGGCAGGTCGCGCATGAAATCGGCTTGCGCATCGTCGCGGGCGATCTGCCGCCCGGTTCCGTGCTGCCGACCGAGGAAGTCGCGAGCGCGGAGATGAAGGTCAGCCGCACCGCCTATCGCGAGGCGATGAAGGTTCTTTCCGCCAAGGGGCTCGTCGCCGCGCGGCCGAAGACCGGTACGCGCGTGCGCCCCCGCGACCAGTGGAACATGCTCGACCCGGACCTGTTGTCCTGGAGTTTCGCCGCCGGTCCCTCGCCGGAATTCGCCCGCTCGCTGTTCGAAATCCGCCGCATGGTCGAGCCGGCCGCCGCGGCGCTGGCCGCCGAACGCGGCACGGCCGACGAACTCGCCGAAATCGAGGCGGCGCTCGATGTCATGAAACGCTGCGATCCCGCGACCCGCGAGGCGATCGACGCCGACCTTGCCTTCCATCTGCGCATCCTCGCCGCCACGGGCAACGAGATGCTGGTTTCGCTCGGATACCTGATCGAATCCGCGCTGGCGCAAAGCTTCGAACTCTCCACCCGCCGCCCCGGCGCGCGCCGCAGCTCGATCCCGCTGCATGCGGCGGTGTTCGACCGCATCCGGGCGCGCGAGCCGGAAGCCGCGCGCGCCGCGATGGACACGCTGCTGGCAGGCGCCTGGGAGGATATTGCGAGCCTGCTTGCCACCGAGGACGGCGCAGCGACGACAAGGAACCCGGCTTGAAAGAGAAGAAACCATTGCGGCTGGTCGGGTTCGCGCACCGTTCTCCCGGGGCGGTGCGCGTCGGCGTCGTCGACGGCGGCCGGTTGAAGGCCGTCGCCGGCGTCGCCGGAACGCGCGAGCTGGCCGCTTCACGGCTGTCCGAGGAAGGCGGCAAATCGACAACCGGAGAGGTGACGCCATGGCATTGGTCGGCGACAGCTACGAATACTACGACAAGCGCTTCTACGACCTGACGGTTCCGATCGCCGAGGTCGAGGAACTTTTCGACGGTTGCCGCTGGGCGGAAGGGCCGGTCTGGTTCAACGAGCATTCGACGCTGGTGTGGAGCGACATCCCCAACCGGCGGCTGCTGCGCTGGATCGAGGGGCAGGGCGTCTCGGTGTTCCGGCACGACTCCAACTATGCCAACGGCAACACCCGCGACCGGCAGGGACGGCTCGTCTCCTGCGAGCACGGCGGCAGGCGCGTCACCCGCACCGAGCCGGACGGCACGATCACCGTGATCGCCGATACCTACCGGGGCAAGCGGCTCAACTCGCCCAACGACGTGGTGGTGAAATCCGACGGCTCGGTCTGGTTCTCCGATCCGAGCTACGGCATCCTGTCCGACTACGAGGGCTACAAGGCCGACATGGAGCAGGCGGGCTGCTTCGTCTTCCGCGCCGACCCGGCGACAGGCGAACTGGCGGTCGTCGCCGACGATTTCGTCAAGCCGAACGGCCTCGCCTTCTCGCCGGACGAGACCATCCTCTATATCGCCGATAGCGGCCGCAGCCACGACCCTGACGGGCCGCACCATATCCGCGCCTTCGATGTCGCCGCGGGCGGGACGTTGTCGAACGGCCGCGTGTTCTGCGAGGTCGATCCCGGCGTGCCGGACGGCTTTCGCGTCGATATCCACGGCAATGTCTGGACGAGCTGCGGCAACGGCGTAATCTGTTTCGCGCCCGACGGGACGCCGCTCGGCAAGGTCAAGGTGCCGCAGATGGTTTCGAACGTCACCTTCGGCGGGCCGAAGCGCAACCGTCTGTTCATCACCGCGACGAAATCGCTCTACGCGGTCTACCTCGCGACGACCGGCGCTCAAGTGCCGTAACGGAGGACGCAATGAGCTTCTTTCCCCACGAAAAGGACCGCGACGGCGCCTTTCTCGGGCGGATCTGGTCGCCTGAAGCGGCGGGCCCGTCCGTCGTCGCCATCCGCGACGGCATGGTGGCGGACATCACCACCGTGGCGGCGCCGCTGGTCTCCGACATCTGCGAAATGGAAAACCCGGCCGCCTATGTGCGCAGCATGGAGGGCCGTCCTGTCGGAACACTGGAGGAAATAGCCGCAAACCCTCATGGCAACTTGAGAAAACCGCATTTCCTCGCGCCTTGCGACTTGCAGGCGGTCAAGGCTTGCGGCGTTACCTTCGCGTCCTCGATGGTCGAGCGGGTGATCGAGGAAAAGGCGGCGGGCGACCCGTCGAGGGCGCAGGACATCCGCGCCCGCGTCGGGGCGGCCATCGGCGGCTCGTTGCGCGACATCAAGGCGGGGTCGCAGGAGGCGGCGAAGGTCAAGGCGGCGCTGGTCGCCGAGGGACTGTGGAGCCAGTACCTGGAAGTCGGCATCGGGCCGGACGCCGAGGTGTTCTCCAAGGCCCAGCCGCTGTCCGCCGTCGGGC
>JBAQHA010000435.1:0-2683 GCA_049288075.1 Oricola sp. | reverse complement strand
GCAACTGGGCGGAGCTCAACAACATCTCCTATGCGTCCTACCAGGAACTGGCGCAGCATCGCCAAGTCTACGCGATGATGGAGGAACATGTCGCGCAGGTGAACCGCGATCTCGCCGGCGAGGACATGATGGCCGGTTCGCAGATCGCCCGGTTCCTGGTGCTGCACAAGGAACTCGACGCCGACGACGGTGAACTTACCCGCACCCAGAAGGTGCGCCGCTCCTTCATCGCCGAGCGCTACGCGCCGCTGATCGAGGCGCTCTATGACGGTTCGAAGGAAAAATACGTAGAGACGGAAGTGACCTTCGAGGACGGCCGCAAGGGCAAGATCACGGCCACGGTCGAGATACGCGACATGAAGCTCGAGCCGGTGAAGATCGAGCGCAAGGAGGCCGCCGAATGAACGTGCATGTTCGCGAAGACATGTCGCGGCACACATTGCGGGCCGACGACGGCATCGAAAAGGGCGCCGATCTGCTCAAGGTCGACAACATTTCGCTGTCCTTCGGCGGCGTGAAGGCGATCACCAATATCTCCTTCGATATCCTGAAGGGCGAAATCCGCGCGATCATCGGGCCGAACGGCGCCGGAAAGACGTCGATGCTGAACGTCATCAACGGCTTCTACCATCCGCAGGAAGGCATCATCACCTTTCGCGGCGAGAAGCGCAGCCGGATGCGACCCTACGAGGCGGCGCGGCAAGGAATAGCCCGCACGTTCCAGAACATCGCCCTGTTCAAGGGCATGTCGACCCTCGACAACATCATGACCGGCCGGATCACGCTGCAGAAGCGCAACATGTTCTGGCACGGGCTGTGGGCCGGTCCGGCGGAGCGCGAGGAGATCGAACACCGCGAGGCGGTCGAGCGGATCATCGACTTCCTGGAGATCGAGCATATCCGCAAGACGCCGGTCGGCAGCCTGCCCTACGGGCTGCAGAAGCGCGTGGAGCTCGGCCGGGCGCTGGCCGCCGAACCGGCGCTGCTGCTGCTCGACGAGCCGATGGCGGGCATGAATCTCGAGGAGAAGGAGGACATGAGCCGTTTCATCCTCGACGTGAACCAGCAATACGGCACGACGATCGCGCTGATCGAGCATGACATGGGCGTGGTCATGGACCTGTCGGACCGCGTTGTGGTGCTCGATTACGGCCGCAAGATCGGCGACGGCACGCCCGACGAAGTACGCGGCAACCAGGACGTCATCGACGCCTATCTGGGGGTGCCGCATGAGTGAGGCGCGCATATCCGTCATGGCGGTTGAAGGGAGAAAAGCCCCATGAGTCCGGAATTCCTCAACTTCATCGAGACCTTCCTGAACGGGCTGATGGCCGGCGTCATGTATTCGCTGGTCGCGCTCGGTTTCGTGCTGATCTTCAAGGCGTCGGGCATCTTCAACTTCGCGCAAGGCGTGATGGCGCTGTTTGCGGCGTTGACGCTGGTCGGCTTCCAGACGCAACAGGTGCCGTTCGCCCACCTCATCAAGGCGATCTTCCATGTCGAGATACTGCATTGGGGCGACGGCATGCCGACGATCCTGGCGCTGATCCTGTCGATGGCCGTAATGATCCTGCTGGCGTTCCTCGTCGAGCGGCTTGTGCTCAAATATCTCGTGAACCAGGCGCCCATTATCCTGTTCATGGCGACGATCGGGCTTGCCTATTTCCTCGAGGGTCTTGGCGACCTGATGTGGGGCGCCGACGTCAAGACGCTGGATGTCGGCCTGCCATCGGGCGGCTCGATCTGGTGGGAGGACCTGACGGCCACCTGGGCAGCGGAGGGCTCGGATTATTACGGCATGTATATCGACACGCTCGACGTCTCGGCCACGATCATCGCGGTGGCGCTCGTCGTCGCGCTGAGCCTCTTCTCGCAATATACCGCCACCGGGCGCGCGCTTCGCGCGGTTGCCGACGACCACCAGGCGGCGCTCTCGGTCGGCATCTCGCTGCGCCGGATCTGGGTGATCGTCTGGTCGCTGTCGGGCTTCGTCGCGCTGGTCGCGGGTATACTCTGGGGCGCGAAATCGGGCGTGCAGTTCTCGCTGTCGCTGATCGCGCTCAAGGCGTTGCCGGTGCTGATCCTCGGCGGCTTCACGTCCATTCCCGGCGCCATCGTCGGCGGTCTCATCATCGGCGTCGGCGAGAAGCTGGCCGAGGCCTATGTCGGGCCGCTGGTCGGCGGCGCGATCGAAAACTGGTTCGCCTACATGCTGGCGCTCGCCTTCCTGCTGTTCCGCCCGCAGGGGCTGTACGGCGAAAAGATCATCGAGAGGATTTGACGTTCCATGCTTTATCGCGAGGCCGGTGATTTCAAGACAACCTACCGGGAGGACAACCAGACCTTCCCGATCAAGTCGGAACGCTATCTGTTCTGGCTGGTGATGGCGGTCGCCTTCCTGGTCGTGCCGTTCTTCATCAATTCCTACTGGGAGAAGTCGGTTCTGGTACCGTTTCTCGTCTGGGCCCTGATCGCGCTCGGCCTCAACATCCTGACCGGCTATTGCGGTCAGGTCTCGCTCGGCACGGGCGGTTTCATGGCGGTCGGCGCATTCGCCTGCTACAAGCTGATGACCTCTTTCCCCGACCTCAACATCTTCTTCGTCGTGCTGTTGTCGGGCGGCATGACCGCGCTGGTCGGCATGGTATTCGGCCTGCCGTCGCTGCGCATCAAGGGCTTCTAC
>JBAQHA010000434.1:0-1876 GCA_049288075.1 Oricola sp. | reverse complement strand
GTCGGTCTCGATCTGGCGCTGCTGTTCCTCGCGGCGCTGCTCGAGGTGGTTGCGTTCCACGACCGACTGGCGCAGCGCGACAAGCGCATGGGCCATCTCGCCGATTTCGTCGCCGCGGCCCGTATGCGGCACATCGCTCGACGTGTCGTTCTGCGCGACTTCGTTCATGACCGTCTTCAGATCGCCGATCGGACGCGAGATCGAGCGGCCGATGACCCAGGCGGCCATCATCGTCGCGATCATGGTGGCGATCAGCGTGACGACCGCCATGGTGATCGATTTCATCAGCAGCGCCTGCAGGTCGTCCGCGTAGACGCCTGTACCGACGATCCAGCCCCACGGCTTGAAACCGGCGACATGCGAATATTTCTGCACCGGATCTTCGAGGCCGGGCTTCGGCCACATGTAATCGACGAAGCCGGCGCCGGTAGCGCTCGCCTTGACGACATCGATCATCTCCTGGAAGAATTTCTTGCCGGTCGGATCTTCCATGTCGAGGAGCATCTGGCCATCGAGCGCCGGCTTGATCGGATGGCCGATCATGACGCCGTCGTAACCCTGCAGCCAGAAGTAGCCATCGGCGCCGTAGCGCATGGCCATGATCGCCTGCTGCGCGGCCGCCTTGGCCTCGTCGACGGTCATTTCGCCGGCCTCGGCGCGGGCGTTGTAGTCCGTCATGATCGCGACGGCGTTGGCGTTCATGTCGGCCAGTTTCGCCTTGCGTTCGGCGACCGCGTTGCCATGGCCGGAATAGGTTGCGGCGGCGACGGCGGCTGCCATGAAAACAAGCGCAAATGCCGTCAGCAAATAGATGCGCGTGGAGATTTTTAACGACTTCATTTCTGTTGTGCCCCGAATTGAGTAGCTGCCGACCATCTATTTGAATCAGGGTTGAACGAAACGTTACTAAACCTCTCGGCAGGCTCACTTTTTTCCGGCGCGCGTTTCCGCGCGAAACGCCTCCCCGAGGTCTCGCCGCTTGCCGCGGATTTCCTAAGCGAATGAATTTCAAGGGGTTTTGTGCGCCGCACACCAACGATCCATTACGCCGCGCAATACATGCCGGTCGGCATGCGACAAAAGAACAAGGGCGCCTCTCGACGCCCTTGTCCGCTTTGCGTGTCTACAATCTGCTCCCCGTGGGGCAATCGGGGCAGTTGCGCACGCAAGTTTTGGGTACCCGAATCTCTGGAGTCGGCAGGTCGGGGTCTTTCCGCGCCTTGCCGGCGGCCGCCTGCTGACGGATCAGCATACCGCGCGCTCCAGCGCCGGCCAGTCGCCGTACGTCCACTTGCCGCCCGTGACGGCTTCCATCATGCCCTCGAAGACCTCGGCCGGCATGCCCATCTGCATGCCGGTCAGCATGCCGATGCGTTCGGACGAACTCGCGCCGCCGAGCATGAAGCGCAGGAACTTCGCCATCTTCATCGGCGGGATGTTCTGCACGATGCGCTGGTGGATCGCGACCAACTCCTCGTTCGTGAAGTTCTTCTCCAGGAGCGGCTGCAGCTCGGTCTCTTCCTCGTGCATATGCGCGAAGTCGTCGGCGACGAACAGCGCGAAACGCTGGTAGAGACGGCGCAGTTTCGCCGGCCGGTCGATGGTTGCCGAGGCGACGTCCTCGGCGAGACGGCGCAGGTCCTCGAAGGAGCGCAGGTGGTCGCCATGGTCGTCGGCGGCATGGTCGGTGCCGCCCGGGCAGCGTGCTTCGATCGCCGTGTGGATCTCGCGGTTCTCGTGCTCCAGGTGGCTCTGGCTGATCTCCAGGTGATCGGCGAGCTTGGCGAGCGTCGCATCGACGCCGGCATCGTCGGCAGGGTCGGTCTGGCCGATCGTGACGAGCATCTTCGAATTGGCGAAGCGCATGCCCTTGTGG
>JBAQHA010000433.1:0-8796 GCA_049288075.1 Oricola sp. | reverse complement strand
GAGCACGATCGCGACATCGCGGCCGTTCTTCTGGATACGGACAGGCTCCGACTGCGCCATATCCAGCAACTGACCGAAACGGTTCTTGGCGTCGGATGCGGTAAAGATTTTCATATCGGCTCTCCTTGTCCCAATATAGCCATTTTGGCCAATTTGGACAAGAAGCGCCGAATATCGCTCTTTACGCCGGCAGCTTGTAGTCGGCGAACTGCTCGCGCAGGGTCGTCTTCTTGATCTTGCCGGTGGCGGTGTGCGGGATCTCGTCGACGAAGACGACGTCGTCGGGCATCCACCAGTCGACGATCTTGCCCTTCATGAAGGCGAGCATGTCCTCCCTGGCGATCTGCTTGCCCTCCTTGCAGACGACGATCAGCAGCGGGCGCTCGTCCCATTTCGGGTGCGGCAGGCCGATGACGGCGGCCTCGGCGACGTCGGGATGGCCGACGGCGAGGTTTTCAAGCTCGATGGAGGAAATCCACTCGCCGCCGGACTTGATGACGTCCTTGGAGCGGTCGGTGATCTGCATGTAGCCGTGCTGGTCGATATGGGCGACGTCGCCGGTGTCGAACCAGCCATGCTTGTCGAACTGCTCGGCGCCGGCGCCGCCATAATAGGACGAGGCGACCGCCGGGCCGCGCACCTTGAGGCGGCCGAAGGTCCTGCCGTCCCAGGGCAGTTCCCTGTCGCCGTCGTCGGTGATCTTCATCTCGACGCCGAAGGGCGCGTGACCCTGCTTCTGCTTGATGTCGAGCAGGGCGTCGCCGGTGCGGGCGGCGTATTCCGGCTTGATCGAGCAGAGGGTGCCGAGCGGGCTCATTTCGGTCATGCCCCAGGCGTGGATGACCTCGACGCCGTAGACCTTCTCGAACTTCTCGGTGATGGCGCGCGGACAGGCCGAGCCGCCGATGACCACCTTGTCGAGGTGCGGCAGCAACTTGCCGGTGGCTTCCAGATATTGCAGCAGCATCAGCCAGACCGTCGGCACGGCGGCGGAGAAGGTCACCCGCTCGGTGTCGAGCAGCTCGTAGATCGACTCGCCGTCCATCTTGCCGCCGGGCATGACCATCTTGGCGCCGATCATCGGCGCCGCCTGGCCGAGGCCCCAGGCATTGGCGTGGAACATCGGCACGACCGGCAGGATGACGTCCTTCGATCCGATGCCCATGGCGTCGGGCATGCAGGCGATCATGGCGTGCAGCACGTTGGAGCGGTGCGAATAGAGCACGCCCTTCGGCTCGCCGGTGGTGCCGGAAGTATAGCACATGCCGCAGGCGGCATCCTCGCCGACATCGGCCCAGGCATAGTCGCCGTCGGCGCCTTGCAGCCATTCCTCGCAGGAGACGACATTCGGCAGCGCGGTCTGCGGCATGTGGGCGGCGTCGGTCATGACGATGACCTTCTTCAGCGTCGGCACATGCGGCGCGATCTTCTCGACCAGCGGCATGAAGGTGAGATCGACGAAGATGGCCCGGTCGGTGGCGTGGTTCATGATCCAGGCGATCTGGTCGGGGAAAAGGCGCGGATTGAGGGTGTGGTAGATGCCGCCCATGCCCATGATGCCGAACCAGGCTTCGAGGTGGTTGCCGGTGTTCCAGGCGAGCGTCGCGATGCGGTCGCCCGGCTTGTAGCCCTCGCGCTCCAGGAGCTGCGCGATCTTCAGCGAACGCAGTCGGATTTCGGCATAGGTGGTGCGGACGATCGGCCCCTCGATCGAGCGCGACACGACTTCGCGATGCGGGTGCTGCCGCGCGGCGTAATCAATGATCTTGTGGCAGACGAGCGGCCACTCCTGCATCAGTCCAAGCATGCGTTTCCTCCCCGGAATGCTTTTTGCGCGACTGTGGAGGAGAGCAGGGGACGATGTCCAGTGCCAAAAAAGGGGCTGGCGGTCAGACCTCCTCCAGCGCCAGGGGACCGCCGACGACGAGGCGGAAGCGGCCGCGGCCGCACGTGTCTATGGAGATACCGGCGTCGCGCTCGGCGAGGCGGCGCTGCAGCAGGACGAGGCGGGCCTCGAGGTTCTCAGCATATTCGGGAAGACGCAGCGCGGGATCGAGGCGCAGCTCGCGGTTGGTGAACTCGACACGGCCGGTGGCGGCATGCTCGCTGGCGATCTTCCAGAGGATCGCGCCGGCGACGCCCTTGATGAGATAGTCGTGGCCGACGAAGATCGTGTTGTCGGCGGCATAGTGGCGGATGCGAATCTCGCGCATCGCGGGAAGGGTCGCGGCGGCCGGCGGGGCGGCCTTTTCGGGCAGCTCTTCCTCCTGCAGGATCGCGACCAGCATCGACAATTGCCCGGCGACGAGCGACAGCGCGTCCTCCTCGTCGTAGCCGAACTGGTTGGGTTCGGGGCTTTCGGCGAACAGTACGCCGACCGGCTTGCCGCAGCGCAGGATCGGCATGGCAATCTGGCTCTGCGGCTCTTTCAGGCCCGGATAGGGAATGGCGGTTTCGCCGTCCCAGTCGAGTCCGGCGGCGCGGGCCGAGCCGAGGACGGCGGCGCCGTAGGAATATTCCGACGACATGCGGCCGATGCGGATCGGCACGCCTTCGACGGCGGCGACGCCGATGACGCCCTCGCCGAGACCGACCTCCGAGCCGATGCCGGAGACCGGATAGCCGCGCGAGGCGACCGTGTAGAGCCGGCCGGCCGTCTCGTCGATCATCATGACCATGGCGTGCTCGATGCCGAGATGCTGCTGCATGCCGGCAAGGACTTCGTCGAAGAGATCGCCGAGATCGTCGCAGGCCGACATCTGCTCGCAGGTGCGGCGCGCCGCCGACAGGAGGTTGCCGGCGACGGGCTGGGGGATGGTCTGCGACGGGATCTGCTCGATGGAGCGCACGCGGAAGATGTCGGAGCCGAGCAGGCGGAAGATGCCCCGCATGCCGGAATGCGAGGCGATGCCGGCGAGCTTGGCGCGCATGATCTCGAACAGGGGACCTGCGGTCTGCGTCTCCACATAGTCGAGCGCGAGGCGATACTGGGCGTTGGTGTCTGGATCGACGACGCCGACGGAGGCGCGTCGGGTAGCCAGGACGTTGCGCCGCGTCTTGTTGAAGAACTGGTAGGACAGCGCGACATGCTCGGGATCGACATACTGGACATGCGAGATCATCGACACGTTGGGCACGCCGTCGGGATCGGCGGTCGCCATCACCGACGGCACGATGCCCTCCAGGCAGTTGCGGATGGCGGGAAGCGTCAGCGGTATCACGGTTTCAGCTCCGCGCCGGCGCCGGGGCCGGGCGTCTGGGCGAAGGCCGCTTCGGGCGTGAAGTCGATGGCGACGATGTCGTGCGGATCGACCCGGCAATAGGCCGCGGAAAAGGCCGGCGAATAATTGATCTCGACCAGATCGCGGCGAAGCCTGTCATGTTGCATCACGGCGATATCGCGGTCCTCGTCGTCCGGCTCGGCGACCGCGGCGCGCGATCCCTTGATCTGGATGGAGCGGTGCGTAATCGGCCAGGAAAAGGTAGCGGCGACACCGCCACCGCGCTCCACCACGGCCAGCAGGCTTGGATTGTGGGACCGCATCAGGAAGAGCCGCATGCGTCCGTCGGGCAGGATGCGGCAGCCGCAGCCGATGCCGGCGATGGGCGCTTCGCCGGGAGCGCAGACGCCGATGACGACGCTCAGTCCGCTCTGGCAGAAATCCTCCAGTTCCGGCGTCAGGACGGCGTCGGTCGCCGCAGCCCGGCGGGCCGCGATGTCAATTTCGGGCGAATGAGGCTCATAGGCTCGGGGCATTGCTCATGGAGCGGTCACCGGACCGTGTTGAAGTTGGACCAAACGGTGCAGGAACACCGCAAGAGTTCCTTTAGCATTCTTTTATGATTTGGTGCAGGACCATTTAGCGAGCGCGCCAAAACGCTTTGGATTATCTCACAGCCTATCGACGCCGGGTCCGCGAAAGGACCGCGGCGCATTCGATACCAGAACCAAAACGACAGGATCAAGATCATGAACAACGCCACTTCCCGGCGTGCGATGCCGTTCGCCCGCCTGATGCTCATCACCACCGTTCTCGCGACCGCCGTTCCGCTGAAGGCGGAAGCGACGGAGCAGAACTTCGCCGACCAGATCGCCGCCATCAAGAAGGCCGCCGAGCGATTCGAAGACGTCAACGTCGCGCTGGCCGAGGGCTACATCCCCGACCCGTCGGGCCATTGCGTCAGCGCCGAGGCCGAAGGCCTGCCGGCAGAATGGGGCGCGATGGGCATCCACTACATGCGCCCCGACGTGCTCGGCATCACGGCGACCCAGCCCCGCGTCGACGGCAACGGGCTCAACACCGATTTCCTCAAGCCCTCGATCCTGCTCTACGAGCCGCAGGCCGACGGTTCGATGAAGCTGGTGGGCGCCGAGAACCTCGTGTTCGAGAAGGCGTGGAAGGAAGCCGGCCACAAGGAAGGCCCGGCGTCGATGGGCCGCAACTGGGACCGCATGGCCGACGACCCGAACACCAAGGGCGACGAGGCGCACGGCTTCATGCCGCATTACGACCAGCACGTCTGGTTCGTGAACAATCCGGCCGGCCAGCTGATGCCGTTCAACCCGGCGATCACCTGCGAATACCAGCAGCACGCCCACACGAACTGAGGCGCGACCGTCAAGACGAGGATCACAAGATGAACATCGACACCCTGAAAAAGGCGGTGCGCGGGACGGTGACGATCCGCACGGACGCCGACTACGAAGCGGTTCGCAAGGGCCTGATCTGGAACGGCCGCAAGCCCGACCGTTTCCCCGAGATCGTCGTCAAGGCGAAGGATGCGGCCGACGTGCAGGCGGCGGTGAAGTTCGCCGCGGCGACCGGCCGGCGGGTCTCGCCGCGCGGCGGCGGACATCAGTTCTCCGGCATCGCGATGCAGGATTCCGTCGTCATCGACCTGTCGGCCATGAACGCCCTGTCGGTCGAAATGGACACGCGGATCGCCCATGCGCAGCCGGCGATAACCAACGGCGCGCTCGCGACGGCGCTGGGCGAACTCGGGCTTGCCTTCCCGACCGGGCACTGCGCGAGCGTGCCGATCTCCGGCTACCTGCTCGGCGGCGGCTTTGGCTGGAACGCCGGAAGCTGGGGCATCGCCTGCCACAACGTGCTCGGCGTGGAGGTGGTTCTGGCCGACGGTTCGCTGGTTCATGCCAGCGAGACCGAAAACCCGGAGATCTTCTGGGCGGTGCGCGGCGGAGGACCGGAATTCTTCGGCGTGGTGACCGAATACCGGCTGCGCCTGCACGCGCTGCCGCGGGCGATCCGGACCAGCGTGTGGACCTATGCGATCGACGAGATCGACGAGGTCGAACGCTGGATGAGCCGGACAACCAAGATCGCGCCGCGCAATGTCGAGTTCACCGCCGCGATGGCGACGGCGCCGCAACCGCTCGCCGGCGCAGCGTCGAAAACGGTCGCCGCGGTAGCGACGATCTTCGCCGACTCGGAGTCCGAGGCCGAGGCGACGCTCGCCCTGGTCGAGGCCGGCGCACCGGAGGGCGCGCTGGACGTGCAGCTTGGCATGGAGACGCCGTTCGAGGTGCTGTACCTGATCATGGGCCAGTACTTCCCCGAAGGCCGGCGCTACGCGGTCGACACCAACTGGTCGACCGACCCGTCCGGGCTCCTGAAGCGCATGGCCGAGGCGGTGAAACAGGCGCCGTCGCCGGAATCCTTCGCGATCGGCGTCATCCTGCCGCCGATGGACGGCCAGGCAATGCCCGAGGCTGCCTTCTCGATGGCCGGTCCGGTTTTCAGCGCCACTTATGCGATCTGGCAGGAAGAGGAGCTCGACACGGCGAATTTCGGCTGGGTGCGCCAGACCAGCGCATCGGTCGCCGACATCTCGCTCGGTCACTATGTCGGCGAGGCGGATCTCGACCTGGCCGAGCGCATGACGAACTCGTTCGCCGCCCCGGCCTATCAGAAGCTGAAGCTTCTGCAGACCAAGTACGACCCGCGCGGCCTCTTCCGCCGCACGGAGGCCGGGACGGAATCGCTGCGCAAGGCCGGATAGGCATCCGGACCGAGTTCGGGCTCACAATGCTCCCTTGCGCCGGCGAACAGCCGGCGCCGGGACAACGCAGCCACGCAGCGAAGCATGCGACGTCGAGCATCATCCAGATCGTCAACAGGAGACGGTCGCGCGAGGGGGCTCCCCTTCCGGCCAGTTTCAACGAAACGATAGAGGGACACGAAAATGAACCAGCATACGACACAGTGGCCGAGCAAGACGCGCGAGCTGCACAATCATCACTTCGATTCCACTGTATGGAACGATTTCCAGTTCCGCGACGACGACATCGTCATCGCCACCTATGCCAAGTCGGGAACGACATGGACGCAGCAGATCATCGCCCAGTTGCTGTTCAACGGGGCTGAGGGACTGGAGGTGGCCGAAATGTCGCCCTGGCTCGATCTGCGCGTGCCGCCGAAGGACGTGAAGCTGGCCGCCGTGGAGGCGCAGCAGCATCGCCGCTTCCTCAAGACGCACCTGCCGGTCGACGCGCTCGTCTTCTCGCCGCAGGCGAAATACATCTATATCGGCCGCGACGGGCGCGACGTGATGTTCAGCATGTACAATCATCACGCCAATGCCAACGAAGGCTGGTACGCGGCGCTGAACGATACGCCCGGGCGGGTCGGACCGCCGATCGGCAAGGCGCCGGACTCCGTGCGCGACTACTTTCTCGAATGGCTCGAGCGCGACGGACATCCGTTCTGGCCGTTCTGGGAGAACGTGGCCTCCTGGTGGAACATCCGGCGCCTGCCGAACGTGCTGCTGCTGCATTTCGCCGACCTGAAGGCGGACATGCCGGGCCAAATACGGCGCATCGCCGAGTTCCTCTCGATCGAGATCGACGAAGCGTCGCGGCCGGCGATCCTGGAGCATTGCAGCTTCGACTACATGAAGGCGAATGCGACGAAGAGCGTTCCGCTCGGCGGGGCCTTCTGGGAAGGCGGAGCGCAAACCTTCATCCACAAGGGGGTCAACGGGCGATGGCGCGACGTGCTGACGGCGGACGACTGCCGCGCATACGAGGACCGCGCGCGGCGCGAACTGGGCGGTGAATGCGCCCGTTGGCTTCTCGATGGCGAGCTTGCGAGAGCAGGCTGAGCCAACCCGCGGCCGGGAGCCCGGCGTCACACCGAAACGCGGGCTCTCGCCGATGACCTCACAAGAGCTTCAACAAGGAACAAAAGCCATGTCTCACAACATGACATTCAATACGGACCGGATCGTCGTGGCGCGCGAGATTTCGCGCATGACAGCCCGCGAACTGGCCGACCTGCCGCCCTATCATCCGGCGACCGACGATTTCCTGCCGCGGATGGCGGTCCGCCGCGAGCGCAAGGGTTTCCGCATCCGCTGGCCGTGGCCCTTCAGCTACTGAGCTTCGGCGCGACAGCCTCAAGGCCTTCCCGTCGATGCCCCAGACGGGACGCACGAGGCGGAGCGCTGTTTCTCGCATTTGCGGGGATCAGCGGCGCGCAAAGGTCTCCCGCCTCGCCAGTACGGATTTGTCGATGATCGCATGGACGCCGAAATTGCCGTCGGCGACCTGGGTGATGCCGAAATCGACGGCGAGCGACATCAGCGCCAGCGCCTCGTCCTCGCTCAGCCCATGCGCGTCCATCAGGAAGCGCCGCGTCTGGCGGAAGGCGGAGCGCAGGGCAAGGTCGACGGTGGAGCGCTGATAGACCTCGGCCTGGGCGTTCTTGCCGAGATCGCGCAGATAGTTCGGGAACGAGAAGCTCTGGATCACCCAGCAGTCGGGCGTGTCGATCAGCGGCGAGGTGAGGCCGCCGAGAATTGCCGGCATCTCCGTGTCGGCCTTGTGCAGACGGAGGCGGATGTCGCCGGTCAGCGAGCATTCGAGACCGGTGCCGTTGATCTCGCCATCGGCCTGGGTGAAATGGCCGTCACCGATCGACAACAGAGCGCCCTCGACCGAAACCGGCAGATAGATGCGGGCGCCCTTGCCGGCGCGCCAGTTGTCGATGTTGCCGCCGAAATAGCCGGGCGGAATGGAATCGACGATATCGGCCTCGCGCGGCGCGACGCCGATAAAACCGAAATGCATGCGGGCGGGCAATTCGACGCCGCGAAGCGCGCCGTGATCCTTCTCGACAGTGGCGTGATCGACCGGGATGCCGGGATAGTCCATCGTGCGGTGGACGGTGCCGAAGGGATCGGTCTGCGGCGTCCAGCGATAGCTGTAGAGCGGGCGGGCGACGCCGGGCCGGTCGAGATCGATCTCGAAGATGGTGATGGTCTCGCGGCGCTCGGGATGATCGAGCAGGTCGTTGTACTGGTATCCCCACCAGGCCGACGCGTTGGAGCAGAAGGCCTTGCCGGCATGGGCGGCGCTCGGGCGCGGTCGGATGTCGAGGATCTCGACCTCGAGGATGTCGCCCGGCTCGGCGCCGCGCACATGGATCGGGCCGGTGCAGATATGGACGCCGAAGCCCTCGCCCGCGCCACGGCCGAAAACCGACGCGTTCATCGGGCCGGCGCCGCGGCGGTCGACCCCCTTGCGGCCGGCGGTCCACTCGAAGACGCTCTCGGCGCCGGGATCGCCCGCGACCATGCGCTCCCAATCGTCGCCGGCGTGCTGGGTCAGGGTCTCGACCGTGACCGTGGCGCCGGGATCGACGCGCAGCACCGGGGCAAGGTTGCGACTGA
This sequence comes from Oricola sp., assembly GCA_049288075.1. Taxonomy (GTDB): domain Bacteria; phylum Pseudomonadota; class Alphaproteobacteria; order Rhizobiales; family Rhizobiaceae; genus Oricola. The sequence goes on along the minus strand of JBAQHA010000433.1, from coordinate 105 downwards.
TGAAGCCCCAATGGACGGTGCGCGCCGAGGCGGGCAGATGGTGATGCTTGCCGGACGGCGTTTCGCCCGGCGGCAGACGCTCGGGCTGCGGCGCGAGGCCCGCTG
>JBAQHA010000432.1:0-3228 GCA_049288075.1 Oricola sp. | reverse complement strand
CTCACGGAACAGCAATGGCGGGTACTGCGCGCGCTCAGCAGCGTTGAAAGGATCGAGGTTACCGCGCTCGCAAACGCGACCTCGCTTCTGGCGCCGTCGCTTACGCGGATTCTCAGGGATCTCGAGGCGCGCGGTCTGATCGAGCGCCGGTCGACGGAAAACGACATGCGAAAATCGCTGATCGCCATCTCCGCGAGCGGATTGAACATGATCGACGCCGTGGCGCCCTATTCGGAGCGGATCTACGACGAGATCACCGACGCCTTCGGTCCCGAGAAGCTGGCACAGCTTCAGCAACTGCTCCGCGAACTGACCGAGAGCACCAGGGCTCTGCCGCCGGCGGACTATCGCGATGAGGTGCTGCCGAGCGACATTCAGGAGATCGTCGGCCTGCGGCAGCGGGGACGGCCGCGAAAATAGCCATCAAGTCGGGTTTTCGAGCCGCTGCGAGTGCTCAATTGCGCAGGTTCGGAGCCAGTCCGAGGATGGCCCGTGCCTGCGCCGGAGTCGCGGCGCGACGGCCGCAGGCGGTCGCGGCGGCAGTTGCTTCGGCCACGAGGTCGGCGTTTCCCGCGGCGACCGAGCCGTCGCTCAGCAACAGGTTGTTCTCGAAACCCACCCGCGCATGACCGCCGGCAGGCAGCCCTGCGGAAATGCACAGGTTTTCAAACCGGCCGAAGGCGCAGACGAACCAGACGTCTTGAGGATCGAGATCGACCCGAAGGAACGCGGCGAGATCCTCCGGCCGGGCGGTCGCGTCAGTCGCATAGCGGCCGAGTACGAACAGCAAGGCGGCCGGCTGTCGGGGAACGATCCCGTCCTCGCGCAGCGCGACGAACCGTGTCAGGTCGTCTCGATCGTAGAGGATGTGCCGGACATGGATACCTTCATCCGCGCAACGGGCATAGACGTCGCGCGCAAAGGGCAGGCCGTCGGGCGGCGCCATTTCCCGCAAGGCGATGCTCGCCATCTCCGGCCGGACGTCGAACAGGCAGGCCGCCTGTTCCTAGGGGTTGTAGCGGCCGACGGCCTCCGTCGTGACCTGCACCAGCATGTCCGGCACGCGGTCGCGCATCCGGGCGATCAGATCGCGGTAAAGCGCGGCATCGAGGCAGTGGGTGCCGTCGGCATCGCGCCCGTGGGCGTGCAATACGGTCGCTCCCACATCGAAACAGCGCGCCGCTTCGCCGACGGTTTCCTCGACCGTGATCGGCAACGTCGGATGGTCCGACTTGCCGCGTCGCGCGCCGTTGGGCGCGACCATGACAATGGCGGGGTCAGGCAGCGTGTTCATCGAACACGATCACGCCGCATCCGGTGATCGCCGGGAAGGTGTAATAGCGGTAGACCTCGGAGATGTCGTCGGAGAGCGCGCCGCGCATCGAGAACCACAGCGCCAGTTCCGCCGCCTCGGTGCCGCCAAGCCGCATGAGTTCCTCCTGCGGCAGCGCCACGAGTTCATCGACGTCGCCGCCGATCTTCGACAGGAACCATTCGTCCAGCGTCTCGTTGGCGATGCCGAACCGCGCGCCTGAAATCTGGGAACTCGATTACGGGCGCATCGTCGCTTTCGACCATGACTTCATCGGCCGCGCGGCGCTGGAGAAGATGGTCGCCGACGGAACCACCGACAAACGCAAGAAGGTCACCTTCGTCTGGAACGGCGACGACGCGGCCGCAGCCTATGGCTCGATGTTCCACGAGGGGCAGGGCGCCGAGTTCATCAACCTGCCGATGTCGCTCTACGACACGTTCCATTTCGACCGCATCGAGGTGAACGGAAAAGTCGTCGGTGTGTCGACATGGTGCGGCTACTCGGCCAACGAACGGGCCATGCTGTCGATCGGCGTCATCGACGCCGAATTCGCCCAACCGGGCACCGAGGTAACGTTGTTCTGGGGCGAGGACACGCCGTCTTCCAAGCTGCAGGTCGAAGACCACGTGCAGGTCAAGATCCGGGCCACGGTACAGCCGGTGCCGCTGGTCGAGAAGGCCAGGACCGTCTACCGGTCGAACTGAGGCAGGAGCGAAACAAGACGGGGCCATCCGGCAAGGACGGCCCCGTTTCCGTTTTCCCCGACGTGTTATCGCCCGGTCGACACCAGACGATCTGGACGTTGGCGTATGCCTTGAGGCCTACCGCCCTCGCGATCTGATTTCCCGGCCCGTCGCTGACCAGAATCCGGGCCTGCCGGCCTGAGTTCCGGCGCCGCGATGTGTTATTCCGGAACGCAGATCTCGCGCGCCGCGATCGCCCGGGCGGTCTTGTAGAGCAACCCCGCGACGATGACGGCAAGCGCCGCCAGAAGCAGGCCGGCGACGAATTCATGCGCGTGCGAGCCGGTTCTCTCCGCGTAGAGGAACGAGGCGATGGTCAGCGCCGCGACGGGGAAGGACAACGCCCACCACGACAACGCGAAAGGCAACTGCGCGAACTTGCGGACCTGTGTCAGCACGACGGCGGCGAAGACATAGCCGATATTCAGCAGGATGCGCTCGAAGGCGTCGACCTCGCCGGTCATCCGGTAATAGGCGATGAAGGCCACCGCCGGCGGGGCGATCAGGATGACGAGCGTCGGGAAGAGACGCGCCGGCAGCGGATCGTGGAAGATCAGCCGGTTCATCACCAGCGTCAGCAGCACGATCCAGAAGATCAACCCGGCTGAGAAGAACAGCCAGGACAATTCGGTGAAGCCGAGTTGGGCGCCGGCCACCGGAACGACGACGTTGCCGACGGCCGGGATGAACCAGGCGGGGCTGAGATGCGCCGGCTGGAAGGGGCGGTGGCCGATCCAATTGCCGATCACGCTCAGCATCAGAATGGCTTGAAGAGCCGCGCCGGAGATCCACAGGACGGTGGCGATGCTCCTGTCGAGCGGAAGCACGGCTGCGGCGAGCAGCAGCAGCGAGATCGATATCGTCGGGAAGAAGGCGATCCTGACGGGATGGCGCCACTCCTCGATGACGGCCGCCCGATGGCGCATGAATTTTGCCGCGTAGAGCAGCGCCACGACGACAAGGATCACGACCGAGAGCGCCAGCAAGGCAAGCGAGGCGACCGGGCCGGTCTTGAACGCGGCTTCGGCGGCGCGGGCCGCCAGCGTCACGCCCAGCATGCCCATCGCCACCGCGAAGAACGTGATCGGAAAATTCTCCAGCCGGTCATGCGTCGCAGTTTCTTGCGCCATTGTGCGCTCCTTCATCAGAAATGTCGGCTTTGTCCGCCGC
>JBAQHA010000431.1:0-5091 GCA_049288075.1 Oricola sp. | reverse complement strand
CGTCACCACCTTGGAATTGGTCGTCAGCGTCCTGTGGACCGGGCACTTGTCGGCGATTTCCCTGATCTTGCCGGCAAGCTCCGGCGCGACGTCGCCGGCGATGGAGATATGCCGCTCGAAGCGGTCGATCTTGCCGCCGTGCGACTTCTCGTCGTCGGTGCATTCCATGCAGTCCCGGGCATGCACCTTGGCGTGGCTGACATCGACCGTCACCGCGCCGAGCGGCAGCTTCTTGAAGTCGGCATAGATTCGCAGCGTCATCGCGGTGCAGGCGCCCAGCGCCGCGCCGAGCAGGTCGTAGGGCGAAGGGCCGGTATCCGTACCGCCGGCCGAAACCGGCTCGTCGGCGAAGAAGCGGTGCAGGCCGGCCCGGACGGTATTCTGGAATTTCGACTGCCCGGTCTCGGAAACCCGGATATTCTCGATCGGCTTGTCGCCCTGCGGCTGATCCTTCGGCAGGAAGCGCGTCGCCCAGCCGGCGATTACCGAGGCCGCGAAATCGGCGTCCTCGGGCCGGGTCAGCAAATGGTCGGCGTGGTCGAGCGAAATGAAGCTCTTAGGATGGCGCGCCGACTTGAAGATGCGCTCGGCATTCTCGATACCGACCACCTCGTCGAGCGGCGAATGCATGATCAGGAGCGACGCCTTCAACTTAGGCAGGCGGTCGAGGACGTTGGCGCAGCGCGCGGCATCGAGAAAGTCCTTGCCGATGCGGAACGTGCGGCCGGCGAGCGAGACCTCGGCCTCGCCCTCGCGCTCGATGGTTGCGATGTCCTCCTTAAACATCCGCAACACATGCTCAGTGTCGGCAGGCGCGCCGATCGTGACGACGCCCCTGACCTCGGGAATGTCGAACGCCGCGGCGAGAACCGCAGCGCCGCCGAGCGAATGGCCGATCAGCAGTTGCGGCGCGCCGACGGTCTCGCGCATATGGTTCGCCGCGGCGACGAGGTCTTCGACATTGGAATGGAAGGAGGTGTTGGCGAACTCGCCCTCGCTCGATCCCAGCCCGGTGAAATCGAAGCGCAACACGGCGATGCCGAGGCGCGACAGGTTGGACGCGATGCGGCGGGCGGCAAGCGAGTCCTTGGAACAGGTGAAGCAATGGGCAAACAACGCGCAACCGCGCAGCGTGCCATCCGGCAGGTCCAGACGCGCCGCCAGCGTTTCACCCGTCGCGGAGGGAAATTCCGTCTTCTGCGTCGCCATGACCGCTCCTGTCGTTAACCGGAGCGGAGGTTAGCTGCCGCTCTCGTCGCCTTCAGCCAAAATCTTCGTGAGGCGTTCGTGTTCGTCCGCCGTCAGCTTGTCGGCCTGGCCTGAGCGCGTCCGGTTCCTGTATAGGATCACGATGGCAATGCCGCCGAGGACCAGGCCGATCAGCGGCGTGCCCCAGAGCAACAGGTTGCGCGCCGAGACGCGCGGCTGCAGCAGCACGAACTCGCCGTAGCGGGCGACGACGAAATCGAGCACCTGCTCGTCCGTGTCCCCCGCCGTCAACCGTTCCCGCACGATAACGCGCAGGTCGCGTGCCAGATCGGCGTCGGAATCGTCGATCGACTGGTTCTGGCAGACGAGGCAGCGCAGCTTGGCCGAGATGTCGCGGGCGCGCGTCTCGAGCTTCGGATCGTCGAGCATTTCGTCCGGCGTGACGGCATAGGCCGAGGTCGCCGCGACGAGAACGAGGGCCAGGGCAGCGAGAAAGCGCTTCATGATCCTACTCCGCCGCCGCCAGCGTTTCGCGGCGTCTCGCGGCTGGCTTCGGAGCGCCGATGCGCAGCCGCCGGTCGGACAGCGAGAACATGCCGCCGATCATCATCAGGACGGGCCCGAGCCAGATCAGCGTCACCTGCGGCTTCCACCACAGGCGCACGACGATGGCGTCGGAGCCTTCCTCGCGGTCGCCGAGCGCGATGTAGATCTGGGAGAAGCCGGTGGTGTGGATGCCCGCCTCCGTCGTCGGCATGCGGCGCGCGGTATAGACGCGCTTGGCCGGGTGGATCGTCGTGACCGGCTTGCCGTCGCGGGTGACCTCGAAGGTCGCCACATCGGAGGTGTAGTTCGGGCCCTGCAGCGGCTGCGAGCCGGTGAAAACGATGTGATAGCCGGCGATGTCCGTCTCGTCGCCTGGCGCCATGCGCAGCACCTCTTCCTGTTGGAAGGCGCTGACCGCGACGATGCCTAGCACCGAAAGGCCGAGGCCGGCATGGGCGAACGCCGTGCCCCAGACCGAGCGCGGCAGGCCGGACAGGCGCGCGAAGGCCTTCGGCAGACCGGCTTTCGGCAGGCCGGATTTCTGCCAGACATCGGCGAAAGCGCCGATCAGCAGCCAGAAGCCGAGCATGATGCCGAAGGCGGCGAGAATATGCACACCGGTGGCGAACCAGAGCGTTGCTAGGCCCGCGACAAGCGCGATGGCGGCGACCAGATAGAGCCGCTGCATGGCGGCGGCAAGATCGCCGCGTTTCCAGGCGAGCAGCGGTCCGAACGGCACGGCGATCAGCAGCGGCACCATAAGCGGCACGAAGGTCGCGTCGAAATAGGGCGCGCCGACCGAAATCTTCTCGCCCGTCAGCGCCTCGACGGCGAGCGGGTAGAGCGTGCCGACGAACACTGTAGCGGCCGCCGTGGTCAGGACCAGGTTGTTGAGCACAAGTCCGCCCTCGCGCGAAATCGGGTGGAACATCCCGCCGTTCTGCAGCGCCGAGGAGCGCAGCGCGAACAGGGCGAGCGCGCCGCCGATGAAGACGACCAGTATCGCCAGGATGACGACGCCGCGTGTCGGGTCGGTGGCGAATGCGTGCACCGAGGTCAACACGCCGGAACGCACAAGGAAGGTGCCGAGCAACGACAGCGAGAAGGCAATGATCGCGAGCAGGACGGTCCAGACCTTCAACGCCTCGCGCTTTTCCATCACCACGGCCGAATGCAGCAGCGCCGTGCCGGCGAGCCAGGGCATGAAGGAGGCGTTTTCGACCGGGTCCCAGAACCACCAGCCGCCCCAGCCGAGCTCGTAATAGGCCCAGTAGGAGCCCATGGCGATCCCGGCGGTCAGGAAGACCCAGGCGGCAAGCGTCCACGGGCGCACCCAGCGAGCCCAAGCGGCGTCGACGCGGCCCTCGACGAGCGCGGCGATGGCGAAGGAGAAGCACACGGAAAAGCCGACATAGCCCAGATAGAGCAGCGGCGGATGGATCGCGAGGCCGATATCCTGCAGAATCGGGTTGAGGTCCTTGCCCTCCAGCGGCGCGGGCGACAGGCGCTCGAACGGGTTGGAGGTGAACAGGATGAAGGCCGTGAAGGCGGTGGCGATCAGGCCTTGCACCGAGATCACCATGGCGCGCAGGCTCGGCGGCAGGTTGGAGCCGAACAGCGCGACCAGAGCGCCGAACAACGTCAGGATGAAGACCCACAGCATCATGGAGCCTTCGTGATTGCCCCATACGCCGGTGAACCTGAACAGCAAGGGCTGCTGGGAATTGGAGTTTTCCCAAACGTTCAGGATCGAGAAGTCGGAGGTGACATAGCCCCAGGCGAGGATGGCGAAGGACAGCGTGATCGCGGCGAAGACCGCGAAAGCGAGATTGGGCGCCATCGCCATCTGGCGAGCGTCACCGGTCCTAGCGCCGACAAAGGGTATGACGGTCTGCAGGATCGCCAGCGCCAGCGCCAGCACGAGAGCGAAATGTCCGAGTTCGACGATCATTGTACCGCCTTCGCTTCCTTGCCCTGCCAGTAGCCCTGCTCCCTGAGCTTGTCGGCCACTTCCTTGGGCATGTAGTTCTCGTCATGCTTGGCGAGCACGGTGTCGGCGAGGAAGGTGCCATCGGCCTGCATCTTGCCCTCGGCGATCACTCCCTGCCCTTCGCGGAACAGGTCCGGCAGGATGCCGTCATAGCGCACCTTCAGCCGGTCGGTCGTGTCCTCGACGGAGAACTCGACGCCGGAGCCGCCCGTTTGCCTGACCGAGCCGTTCTCGACCAGCCCGCCGAGGCGGATGCGGCCCTGGTTTTCGGCGGGAGCGGCGATCACCTCCGACGGGGTGCGGAAAAAGGTCACCTGGTCGCTCAGCGCGGTCAGCACCAGCGCGACAGCGAGCCCGAGCATGGCTAGCGCGCCGAAAATCACCGTGAACCGTTTCTGCTTGCGGGTCATTGCGTTGCTTCTCCGGAGGAAAGGCCGAGCGCGGCGGCGAATTCGACGATCTCGCCGTGCTTCGTCTCGTCGCCCGAAAAGGCGTCGAGCGCGCGCTTCAGCGCGGCCTGTGCGTCGTCCTGGCGTCCGAGCACCGTGTAGGAGCGGATCAGGCGCTGCCAGCCGGCGACGTCGTCGGGATTGTCGCGCAGGCGGGCGTCGAGCTGGGAAATCATGCCCAGGATCATCGCCTGGCGGTCCTCCGCGTTCATCGATTGCGCGTTCTGCATGGTCTCGGCGTCGAGCTGCGGGGCGGACGCCTGCGGCGCGGCGGCAAGCGCCTGCCCGCCATAGCGGCGAAGCCCTTCCCCGGCAGCGGCCTGCCATTCGGGAGGCATGTTGGCGTCATCGAGCATTGCCTGCCAGCTTTTCAGGGCGCCAGGCGTGTCGCCGGATTCGGCGGCGGCGAGCGCGATGAAGAAACGCGCGCGTCCTTCCGAGGGATCGAGCGCCAGGGCGCGCTCGAACTCGGCGCGCGCATGCGCGTCCATCGCGCCGCCGGCGAGCATGTAATATGCTTGGCCGAGGCCCGAGCGGCGCGCCGGCGTTTCGCCGAGCATCGCGATCGCGTGTTCGAAGGCGTCGCGCGCGTCGCCCGGTCGGTCGAGGCGCAGATACATCGGCGCCAGCACATCCCAGCCGCGCGCGTCGTCCGGATTCTTCTCCAGCGCGGCCTCGGCCATCGCGACAAGCCTGTTGATGTCGGTGTTCTGAAGCGCGTCGGTCACCTGCTGGCGCTGGATCTCCTCGCTGCGTGCGTAGAGCGGCTGGGCGTCCATGCCGGGCGAGCCGGTTATAGAATAGACGACGGCGGCGGCCATCGGCGCGAACAGCGCCGCGGCGGCGAGCATGGACATTCCGGCGCGGCGCGGCGCGGCCGTCGCCTTCGCCTCGTTC
>JBAQHA010000430.1:0-13590 GCA_049288075.1 Oricola sp. | reverse complement strand
CGATATAGATGCCGAGCGCCAGCCAGCGCGCGAAATCGCTCGAATGCAGCCGCCCTTCCAGGAAGAAGCAAAGCACGATCAGCGGCACCGCGAGGATGCGGGCATAGGTGAGGATGTTCGGCAGGTTGAAAGCGTTGCTGGCCATGATTGTGAGAAGCACCGGAAATCGTGGCGGTCAAGTGTGACCTGTTGCTGCGTGGATCAGTTCGCCGACCGGAAATGGTCGTAAATCTGTTTCGCCATCGCCTCCGAGATGCCTTCCACCTTCGACAGATCGTCCAGCGCGGCGCGCGAAACGCCCTTCGCGGTGCCGAAGTGGTGCAACAAGGCGCGTTTACGCGCCGGGCCGATGCCGTCGATCTCGTCGAGCGGGTTCTTCACCATTTCCTTCTTGCGCCGTGCCCGGTGCGAGCCGATGGCGAAGCGGTGCGCCTCGTCGCGCAGGCGCTGGATGAAATAGAGCACGGGATCCCTTGGGGGGAGGGTGAAATCCGGCTTGCCGGGAATGATGAAGCGCTCGCGCCCGGCGTCGCGGTCGACGCCCTTGGCGACCCCGACCACGTCGACGGACTGATCCACGCCGAGTTCCTTCAGGATTCCCATCACGGCGTTCACCTGTCCGATGCCGCCGTCGATCAGCAGCAGGTCCGGCCAAGCGGGGATCGTGTCGGCGTCCTCCGCGCCTGCCTCGGCCTCGCGGTCCGGAACGCCTTCCTCCTTCACCAGCCGCGAGAAGCGCCGTTCCATCACCTCGCGCATCATCGCGAAGTCGTCGCCCGGCGTGGCGCTCTCGGAGCGGATGTTGAACTTGCGGTACTGGTTCTTGGCGAAGCCTTCCGGCCCGGCGACGATCATCGCGCCGACCGCATTCGTGCCCATGATATGCGAGTTGTCGTAGACCTCGATACGGCGCGGGACGCGCGAGAGCTGCAGCGCCTCCGCCGCGCCCTTCATCAGCTTGGCGTGCGACGAGGTCTCGGCGAGCCGGCGGCCGAGCGCTTCCTTGGCGTTCGCGAGCGCATGGCCGACCAGATCACGCCGTTCGCCGCGCTGCGGTTTGGCGACTGTCACCTTTCGCCCGGCCTTCAGCGACAGCGCCTCGGCCAGCAGGCCGGCCTCCTGCAGGTCTTCCGAAGTGAGCACCAGCTTCGGCACCGGCTTGTTGTCGTAGAACTGCGAAATGAACGCGCCGAGCACTTCCTCCGGTTCGATCGCCGTGTCCGCCTTGGGGAAATAGGCGCGGTTGCCCCAGTTCTGGCCGGTGCGGAAGAAGAACACCTGGATGCAGGTCATCCCGCCCTGCTGCTGGATGGCGAAAACGTCGGCCTCGTCGACCGTCTGCGGATTGATGCCCTGATGGCTCTGGATAGACGTCAGCGCCGAGATACGATCGCGCAGAACCGCGGCCCGTTCGAAATCGAGGTTTTCGGCCGCATGCTGCATGGTCTTCGACATCGACGACTGGATCGCCTGGCTGCGCCCCGACAGGAACGCCTTCGCCTCCTTCACCAGTTCGGCGTAGCCCTCGACCGAGATCTCGCCGGTGCAGGGTCCGGAGCAGCGCTTGATCTGGTAGAGCAGGCAGGGCCGCGTCCGGCTTTCGTAGACGCTGTCGGTGCACGTGCGTAAGAGGAAAGCGCGCTGCAAGGCGTTGATCGTCCGCCCGACGGCCAGCGCCGAGGCGAACGGGCCGAAATAGTCGCCCTTCTTCGACTGCGCGCCGCGGTGCTTGAAAATTCCGGGCGCCGCGTGGTCGCCGGTGATCAGAATGTAGGGAAACGACTTGTCGTCGCGCATCAGCACGTTGAAACGCGGCCGCAGGCGCTTGATCAGGTTCGCTTCCAGCAGCAGCGCTTCCGTCTCGGTGCGCGTCGTCACGAATTCCATCGAGGCCGTCAGCCCGATCATCCGGGTGATGCGGTTGGAATGGCCGCGCCCCTGCGCGTAGTTCGTCACGCGTTTCTTCAGGCTCGCCGCCTTGCCGACATAGAGCACGTCGCCGTCGGCGTTGAACATGCGATAGACGCCGGGCGCGTTCGGCAGGCGCTTGACATAGGCCTTGATCAGGTCGGCGCCGGTCAACCCCTCGAGATTGTGCGCCGTGTCCCAGGCGAGATCCTTGCCGAGCGCGGACACGACAGGGTCCTCGCCGCCGTCCAGTTCGGCGCCGTCGAGGATCTTTTCGTCTGGAATCGGTGTCGGTGTCATGTTCGTATCATCATCGGGAGCGGGGGGCGGCTTCAAGCCCCGGCCGCATCCTCCTGACAGATGGGTCTATTCCGCGATGCCTGCAACGTCCGGCGTCTCCCAGGCGAGGTGCTGGCCGCCGTCAAGCGCGATCATCTGGCCCGTCACGGAGCGGTTCTCCCAGAGATAACGGATCGTCGCGCCGATCTCGCCGGGCTCCGGCCCGTGTTTCAACAGCACGGCCTCGGCCTGCTTGCGGAAGTCCTCTTCGCTCTGGCGCGCGCTTTTCATCGTCGGGCCCGGGCCGATGGCATTGACGCGAATGCGCGGCGCCAGCGCCTGCGCCATTGTCTGGGTCGCCGTATAGAGCGCGGCTTTCGACAGCGTGTAGGAGAAAAAGTTCGGCGTCAGCCGCCACACCCGCTGGTCGATGATGTTGACGATCAGGCCGTCGCGATCTTGGGGCAGGGCGGCGGCGAAGGACTGGGCAAGGAATGCCGGCGCCTTCAGGTGAACTGCGAAATTCCGATCCCAGGTTTCGGAATCGAGCGTGCCGATCTCGTCGTTCTCGAACACGGAGGCGTTGTTGACCAGAAGATCGATTGGTCCCGCAAGCTCTGTCGCGCGGCCGATCAGACCGCTCACTGCGTCGAACTCGCAGAGATCCGCCTGGATCGCGAAAGCGGCCCGGCCTTTGGCGCGCAGTTCGGCGGCGAGCGCTTCCGCCTCGGCCAGCGACCGGTTGGCATGGATAACCACGTCAAAGCCGTGCGCGGAAAGGTCTTCCGCGATCGCCCGTCCGATCCGCTTTGCCGCGCCGGTGACGAGCGCCACGCCTTTCAAGTGCACTGGATCCTCCATCCCGTCAAAACACGGACACGAGATAGACAGCATAGGCTGCGGACATTGCCGCGCCGAGATAGCGCCCGGTAGTGATCCTGGCGAAGCAAATGATGGTCAGCAGGACCGCCGTCGCCAGCATGATCCACATGTCGCGCTCGATCATGATGGCCGACACCGGCACGGGAATGATCAGCCCGGTGATGCCCATGATCGCGGCGATGTTGAAGATGTTGGAACCGATGATGTTGCCGAGCGCCACGTCCGCATTCTTGCGCCACGCGGCCACCATTGTCGTGGCAAGCTCGGGCAACGAAGTGCCTATCGCGACGATGGTCAGGCCGATCACCGCCTGCGAGATGCCGAAAGCCTCCGCGAGACCGGATGCGCCGGAGACGGTCAATTGCGCGGCGATCGGCAGCCCGATCAGTCCGCCGGCCAGCAGCACCGCGATCCGGCCCGGCGAATGCGGCATCTCGCCGAGTTCCTCGTGATAATCCTCCGGCACGTCCGCGGGTGACGACGGCGCGCGCGCCCGCAACACCTGCGCGACGATGAACATCAGGATCCCCGCGAACAGGATGGCCGCCTCGAACCGCGTCAGGATGCCGTCGTTCATCATCCACATGAAGGCGACGGTGAAGACCAGCATGACCGCCACATTGCGCGCCAGGCCGTTCTGGTCGGCGTGGATCGGGGCGATCAGCGCTGGAAGGCCCATGACGAGCAGAATATTGGCGATGTTCGATCCGACGACGTTGCCGACCGCGATGTCCGGCGCGCCCGACAGGGCCGATTGCAGCGAGACCATCAGTTCCGGCGCGGACGTGCCGAAGGCGACGATCGTCAATCCGATGATCAGCGGCGGAATGCCGAGATTTTCGGCCAGCCCGGCCGCGCCCTTGACGAGATAATCGCCGGCGAACACCAGCAAAACGAGGCCTGCGGCCAGCATCAGGAAATCGAGGAGCATGAGTGCCTGTAGGAAAGCGAGAGGACGTCACCTCTATATAGGTGGGGATTCCGGCTGGAAAGCCGAAGCGGTTCGTTGTTGCGGAAAAACCACATCTCGGACGCGTCTTTTTTTGGCCACTGAATCTCCCGATTTCCGCAACGGTAGCGCCGCATTCGGGAACCAAATCTGCAGTCAGGGAGTTTGGGGCACAAGCGTGCCAGCCAAACGGCACTCCGCCTCGGGGGCACGTAATCAGGTACCTAAGGAGACTGACATGCGCATTTTGATGAAACTGGCAGGCGGCATCGCCCTTGCGGCACTCGCGGGCAACGCCGCATTCGCAGCGGACGCGGTCGAGATGCCGCCGGAGCCGCCGGCGGCGCCGGTGGTGGTCGCTCAGCCGACATCCGGCTGGTCCGGCCTCTATGTCGGCGTGTTCGGCGGCCATAACTGGGGCACGTTCGATTCCAGCGGCGGCGACATCGACGCCAATGGCTGGAGCGGCGGCGCCTTCGCCGGATACAACATGCAGAACGGTTCGGTGGTCTACGGCCTCGAAGGCGACGCAGGTTACTCCGGCGCCGACGGCACGCTCGGCGGCGTCACCGCCAAGCAGACCGGTTTCGGTTCGATCCGTGGCCGCGTCGGCTACGACTTCGATCCGATGCTGCTTTACGGAACCGGCGGTCTCGCCATCTCCGGCGCAAAGGTGAGCGACGCGACCGGCAGCGACACCAATGTCCATCTCGGCTGGACGGTTGGTGCTGGCGCCGACGCCAAGCTGACCGAAAACGTCTTCGGCCGGCTGGAATACCGCTATTCGGACTACGGTTCGAAGGATTACACGATAGGCGCCGGCACCGTCTCTTCGGGCTTCAGCGCCCATACGGTGAACGCCGGTATCGGCATCAAGTTCTGACGGGGCTACAATCGGCAGACGGAAAACCCGCGCGGAGCGATCCGCGCGGGTTTTCTTTTCGGGTCAGGCCTGCGGGCGCATCTTTGCGTAGTCGGGAAACGCCTCCGCGAAGCGATCCTCGAACCGCTTCAGCTTCGGCCGTCCCCGGCGCCAGTTGAGGTCGGCGAAGCGCAGGTCGAGATAACCCATCATCGCCGCGACTGCGAACTGGCCGCCGGTGAGCTTCGAGGTCACCCGCGGCGGATTGGCGTTGAGCCAGTCGAGCCCGCGCTGGACCTTGCGCGCCTGTTGGTCGAGCCACGGCTGATGCACTTTTTCGGCCGGCCGGAAGCGCTTTTCGTAGACCTGCGCCAGCAGGCAGTCGCAGATGCCGTCGGCCAGCGCTTCGAGACGCTCGGCCTCGGCGCGTTTGGCGGCATTGCGCGGATAGAGGTTGCGGCCGCTCATGCGGTCGAATTCCTGCATGATCACGCGACTGTCGAACAGCGCGGTGCCATCGTCCAGCAACAGCGTCGGGATCTTGCCGAGCGGATTGTGGTCGACCAGCAGGGCCGGTTCGTCGTTGGTGTTCACGGTCTCCGCCTCGACAGTCAGGCCGAGCCATGCGGCCGCCATGCGAACCTTGGCGCTGTAGGGGGAGGCGGGCGAATAGAGCAGGCGGGGCATGATGCTGTTTCTTCCTTCAGGCAATTCGGCGACTTCGCGGCTCCGCGCATTTTTCCGGCGTGCCGCGCCATCGCGGATGGAACGGGGACTTCATCAGCACGTTTTCCCTCCGGATGCAAAGAGGAGAACGAAAATGGTCAATACACCGAAGCGGGCGGGCGATGGCGTAATCATCGAGAACCCCGACAAGCGCACGATCTCGCAGGGCAACAAGGAACTGCGCAAGGAGGAACGCCCCGATTCCGGGCGCAAGGCGACCGCGCCGAAACCGGTCAAGCCGGACACGGAGAAGCAGGCTCAGAAATGGCGTTGAAGCGGCGCGCTATCGAACGGGAGGCATGACGGCGCTTGCCTTGGAGCAGGCGTCGCCGTCGACTTCCGGGCAGGATATGAAGCCGGTGAGATCGCGCGTCATGCAGATGCGCACGTCGCGAAGGTAGCGCCGGTCGCAGGTGACGGCGATGGCGTCGCCATGCATGCCCGGATTGGCGTTCCTGAAGGCGTCCTCGACATTGTCCGGGTCGACCGCGCCGATGGTATTCCGCGCCGCGAACTCATCGGGAATCGCGATCGCCTCGAAGGCCATGCGCGTCAGCGTGAAATAGTCCTCCTGCGAGACGCCGGAGCACGTGCCGTGCGTCGCCCATTCGTGCCGGATCAGCCCGGTGGAGGGCATTATGTCGGTCAATGTGTCCGCAAGGGTCCTCGGGACGCTCAGCGGCCGCTCCGTCGGGCAGTCGATTGGATAACCCTTGGCGAATTGCGGCCACAATCCGTGCACGACGAACCCGTATCGCTCTTTCGCGCCGCATTGCTGCCGGTTGGCGTGTTCGCCTTCGGACGCGCAGTAGCTCGGAGACCAGGACAGCGCCAGCACGAAGAAGTCGAAGCCCTTGGCCGCCGGCGCGGCGCGCTCTTCGGCGGCGGCCGGCGGTGCGGGAACGGGCCTGTCTTCCTCGCAGGCAGAGAGCATCGGCAATGCCGCCGCGATGGCGATCGCGACCGGCCGCATCAAGCGCATGGATCAGATGGGAACCGTTTTACCGCAGCACGCGGCAATGGCCGTCATAGACGTTCCAGCGATCGAGTCCCGAAACGCAGAATTCGACATTGTCGCCAAATGCTCCGGCAAAGCCTTCGCTGTATTCGATCAGGTACCACAGCGTGCGTGTCTCGCCGTCGGACATGCCGGCCGCCGCCTGGCAGTAGCGGCGTTCGACGGAACTGATGTCTTCCTGGATCGGCAGGTAGTTGTTTTCGCGAATATTCGAGATCGAGACGATCGCGAGATCCGGGCGGTGATGGACTTCGTTCGCCTGGATGTGGAAACGTTTCTCGATCGCCGACAGGTAGTTCGCCTTCGCGCACTCGGAATCGGGCGCTGCGGCCATATAGGGGCCGGGGGCGATCATGTCGGCGGCCTGGGCGATTGAAACCGGAGCCGCCAGAATGGTTGCGGCCAAAATCGCCCGCATGGCGGAAACAATCCGACTGGACATCGCGTGCTCCTTTTCGCGTCTCGCATATACAAGCTGATTAGCCTATTCGCCCGCCGCAGTCACCCCGCTTTGTGGTGCGGCAAAGCCACAGTCGCAGCCGTTTATTCGCGGGCGAGCCAGTTCACCGAATAGCTGCCCGAGCCCCTGCGATACTCCACCACCGGTGCGAGCCAGGGAAGAATCGCGCGCAGTTCCGATTCCAGCGTGTAGGGCGGATTGACGACGATCATGCCCGAGCCATCGAAGCGGATATCGGCGCCCGACGAGCGCACTTCCAGCGTCGTGTCGAGGATGCGCGGGATCTTGAGGGCCTTCAGTTCCTCGCGGAATTCGCTCACGCCCTTGCGGTGCTTGACCGGATACCACAGCAGGAAGGTGCCGGACGCGAAGCGCTTGTGACCTTCCTTGAGCGCGGTCAGGATATTGTAGAACTCGTTGTAGACCTCGAAAGGCGGGTCGACGAGCACGATGCCGCGCCGTTCCTTCGGCGGCAGGTGCGACTTGATCCCCAGCCAGCCGTCGAGTTCGGTTATGCGCGCCTGGTAGTCGCCCTCGAAATGCGACTGCAGGACCTTGAAGTCGTCCGGATGCAATTCCAGCGCCGTCAGCCGGTCCTGCTTGCGCAACAGCATCCGCGCGATCATCGGCGAACCGGGATAGAGCGCGATCCCGCCGGCCGGGTTCAGTTCGCGCACGCAGTCGAGATAGGGCGCGATCAGCTCGCGGACGGCGGCCGGGGCCGACGCCTCGGCTTCGAGCACCCGCTGAATTCCGGTCTTCCATTCGCCGGTTTTCTGCGCCTGTTCCGAGGTCAGGTCGTAGACGCCGAGGCCCGCATGCGTGTCGAGCACCCGGAAGGCGGCATCCTTGTTCTGCATGTATTTGATCACGCGGGCGAGCACGATGTGCTTGAACACATCGGCGAAGTTGCCGGCATGGAAGATGTGGCGATAATTCATGCCGCTGCTCCTATCGCGCTCTTGAGGTTGCCGCTAGTGTCCTTGCCATGAATATCGCACCGAAAATCGAGACATTCCGTTCGACCTGTCCGCACGATTGCCCGTCGGCATGCGCGCTGGAGATCGATGTCGAGGACGGCGTCCGCATCGGCCGCGTGCGCGGTTCCAGGTCGAACAGTTACACCGACGGCGTCATCTGCGCCAAGGTCGCTCGCTACGCCGAGCGCATCCATCATCCCGGCCGGCTGCTGCATCCGCTTGTCCGCAAGGGCGCGAAAGGCGCGGGCGAATGGCGGCAGGCATCCTGGGACGCCGCGCTCGATCTGGTGGCGGAGAAATTCCTCGCCGCCGAACGAGAACACGGTTCCGAGACTGTCTGGCCCTATTATTTCGCCGGCACGATGGGGCAGGTCCAGCGCGACGGCATCGACCGTCTGCGCCACGCCAAGCGCTATTCCAACCAGTTTTCCACGATTTGCACGAACATGGCCTGGACCGGGTATGTCGTGGGCACCGGAAAGCTCGCCGGGCCGGACCCGCGCGAGATGGCGAAATCCGATTGCGTCGTCATCTGGGGCACAAACGCGGTGGCGACGCAGGTCAACGTGATGACCCACGCCATCAAGGCGAGGAAGGAACGCGGCGCGAAGATCGTCGTCATCGACATCTATGCCAACGACACTGCCGCCCAGGCGGACATGGCGCTGATCCTGAAGCCCGGCTCCGACGCCGCGCTCGCCTGCGCGGTCATGCACATCGCCTTCCGCGACGGCTATGCGGATCGTGAATTCATGAGCAATTTCAGCGATGACCCGGCAGGTCTTGAAGTGCATTTGCGCTCGCGCGGGCCGCAATGGGCCGCGCCGATCACCGGATTGACCGTCGAGGAGATCGAGGCTTTCGCGAAACTCGTCGGCACCACCAAGCGCTCCTTCTTCCGCCTCGGCTACGGCTTCACCCGCAATCGCAACGGCACCGTGTCCATGCACGCGGCGTCCTGCATCGCGACCGTGCTCGGTTCGTGGCAATACGAGGGCGGCGGCGCGTTTCACAACAATGGCGGCATATACCGCCTCGACAAGCGCGAACTGACGGGCGGCGCTTTCGCCGATCCGTCCATCCGCTGGCTCGACCAGTCGAAGATCGGCCGCGTACTGACGGGCGACCGGGAGGCATTGTCGGGCGGCCCGCCAGTCACTGCCATGCTGATCCAGAACACCAATCCGGTAAACGTCATGCCGGAACAGGCCCTGGTGCGCAAAGGGTTCGCCCGCGACGATCTTTTCGCCGTCGTCCACGAGCAGTTCATGACCGAGACGGCCGAGATGGCCGACGTCGTGCTGCCGGCGACTATGTTCATGGAGCATGACGACATCTACAAGGGCGGCGGCCACCAGCATCTCATGGCCGGGCCGAAGCTGATCGACGGCCCCGGCGAGACGCGGCCGAACCATTTCGTCTTCGAGGAACTGGCCAGGCGCCTCGGCGTCGCGAACATGCCGGGCTTCGGCAAGACTGAACGGGAACTGATCGACGGCGTATTGGCCCCCAGCGGCGTCGATTTCGAGACCTTGTCGCGCGAGGGATGGATCGACGTCCAGCCGGATTTCGACACGGCGCATTATGTCCGCGGCTTCGGCCATCCCGACGGCAGGTTCCGCTTCAAGCCGGACTGGACGGGGACGATGGTTCCCGACCGGCCGCCCGAAGCGCTCGGCCCGCAAGGGCCGTTCGCCGGTCTTCCGGTCTTCCCGGACCATGTCGAACTTACTGAAGCGCCCGACGCGGAGCATCCGTTCCGGCTGGCGACCTCGCCGGCGCGCTCTTTCCTCAATTCAACCTTCTCCGAGACGCCCGGATCGGTGAAGAAGGAGGGCAGGCCGGAAGTGATGATCCATCCCGGCGACGCGGCCTCGCTCGGCATTGCCGACGGTTCGCCCGTGGCGCTCGGCAACACGCGTGGCGAGGTGCATTTGCACCTGAAGATATCCGATCGCCCCAAGCGCGGCACGCTGGTCGCCGAGGGCCTGTGGCCGAACAGGGCGCACCTGAACGGCTGCGGCATCAACACCCTGACGGGAGCCGACAGCGTCGCCCCCAGCGGCGGCGCCGCCGTGCACGACACCAAGGTCTGGGTGAAGGCGCTTTAGCTCCTCACGCCGCTTCGGAAACCGTGACCTTCGCGCCTTCGGCGATCGTGCGCTCGGAACTGTTCAGCTTCTCGATGGCGAAACCGGCCGCGGCCTTGTACTTGGCCATGAACTCGGCCCGTTCCTCCGGCGCAATGACGTCGTCGATATTGTCGAATTCCCCGCCGCAGCGCTCGTCGACCATGTTCAGCAACCCGAAAGGCCCGGCGCCGCGATTGCGCAGGATCAGCTCCGAAACGGGCCCGCACAACTTATCGTCATAAGCCGCGAGCGCTTCCGCCGTCACGCCGTGTTCGAGCAGGCAGGTGCCGAGCACGCGCGCGTCGATTACCGCCTGGCTCGCGCCGTTGGAACCGGTCGGATACATCGCATGCGCGGCGTCGCCCATCAGCGCGACATTGCCGTCCCGCCATGTCGGCACGGGATCCCTGTCGATCATCGGGTTCTCGTAGGCGATGTCGGCGCCGCGCAGCAGTGCCGGCACGTCCAGCCAGTCGTAGCGCCAGCCCTCGAAATGGTGGATGAAGTCATTGATCCCGACCGGTTTGAACCAGCCGCTGTTCTTCCAGCCTTCGGAATTGTCCACCGTGACTTCGGCGATCCAGTTGATCGTCGCGAGTCCCGTTTCCGGATCCGGATGCGAAATCGGATAGATCACCATGCGCTGCCGGTGGGTGCCGAGCCCGATGAAGGACGACCCGCTGCGGATTGGCTTTGCCATCGTCGTGCCGCGCCACATCACCGCGCCGCCCCAATGGATCGGCGGCTGGTTCGGATGCATCTGCGCCCGGATCGCCGAATGGATACCGTCGGCGCCGATCAGCAGCGTCCCGGTCTCGCGCGAGGTCGTGCCGTCCGCGTGTTCGATGTTCGCCGTCACCGTGCCGTCGGCATTGTTCTCGTAACCCGTCACCCGGCAGCCGAGCCGGACCGCGTCCGTTCCTGCCCGTTCGACGAAGGTGTCGTAAAGCAGCACGTGGAACAATCCGCGATGGACCGCATATTGCGGCCAGTTGTAGCCTGCGAGCAGCCCGCGCGGTTCGGAATAGATGTCGTTGCCGTTGAGCCCGACGAGCGCCCATTCCTTCGCCGGAACGCCGACCTTGTCGAGATCCTCGGCGCCGATGCCGAGATCGTAGAGTTCCCGCACCGCGTTGGGCTGGATGTTGATGCCCACGCCGAGCGGCCGCAATTCCTTGACCGCTTCGAAAACGATGCAGGGAACGCCGATCTGGTGCAGCGTCAGCGCCGTGGCGAGTCCGCCGATGCCGCCGCCGGCAATCAATACAAGGGGTTGGCTCATTCGTCTCCTCCGGAAAGTCCGGGGTTCATAGCAAGAAATGGAAATTACTCAACGCCGGGAAGCGATTGCTTCAGCGGAGTGCAAGCTCAATTGTTCGTTTCGAGTGCCACCTTCGCCAGCGCCAGCGGATAGATCCTGTGTTCTTCCTCCAGCACCTTGGCGGCAAGCGTTTCCGGCGTGTCGCCGGGCAGGATCGGCACTTCGGCCTGCATGATGACCGGGCCTTCGTCCATGCCGGCGGTGACGAAGTGCACCGAGCAGCCATGCACCGTGTCGTCCGCCTCGATCGCGCGGGCATGGGTGTCGAGGCCCTTGTGCTTCGGCAGCAGCGACGGGTGGATGTTGATGATCCGGCCCGCCCAGGGCGCCAGGAACGCGCCCGACAGCAGCCGCATGAAGCCGGCGAGACAGACGATCTCCGCGCCGATGTCGTCGAGCGCGGCCTGGATCGCCGCCTCGTGCTCGCGTTTCGAGGCGTAGTCGCCACGCGGGATTGCGCGCGCGGAAATGCCTTCGGCCCGCGCCGTCTCAAGCCCCTTGGCCGCGAGATTGTCTGAGATCACGCCGGCGATTTCGGCCGGATAGTCCGGCGCCTTCGCGGCGCGGATCAGCGCCTCCATGTTGGAGCCGCGCCCGGAGATCAGCACGGCGACCTTGCGCTTTGCCGTCACAGGTCGAGAGTTCCCGTATAGGTAACCCGCGCGCCGTCGCGGGCCTTCATGACGCCGATGCGCGTCACCGTCTCGCCCTCGCGCTCCAGCACCTCTGCGACCGATTCCGACGCCTCCGGCGCGACGACGGCGATCATGCCGACGCCGCAGTTGAAGGTGCGCAGCATCTCGTCGCGCGCCACGCCGCCCTGCGCGGCGAGCCAGGCGAAGACATGCGGCACCTTGATCGCCGACAGGTCGATCTCGGCCGACATGCCCTCGGGCAGCACGCGCGGGATGTTTTCTGGAAAACCGCCGCCGGTGATATGCGCCAGCGCCTTGATGGCATTCGTCTCGCGGATCGCCGCCAGCACGGGTTTCACATAGATGCGCGTCGGATCGAGCAGCGCTTCGCCGAGCGTGCGATGCTTGTCGAACGGCGCCGACGCGCCGTAGGAGAGGCCGGACATCTCGACGATGCGGCGCACCAGCGAATAGCCGTTGGAATGGATGCCGGAGGAGGCGAGACCGAGGATCACGTCGCCCTCGGCGATGTCGGCGCGCGGCAGGAGCGTGCCGCGCTCGGCCGCGCCGACGGCGAAGCCGGCGAGGTCGTAGTCGCCTTGCGAATACATGCCCGGCATTTCCGCCGTCTCACCGCCCAGCAGCGCGCAGCCCGCCTGGCGGCAGCCCTCCGCGATGCCGGAGACGATCGCCGCGCCCTGCTTGACGTCGAGCTTGCCGGTGGCGAAATAGTCGAGGAACAGGAGCGGCTCCGCGCCCTGCACGATCAGGTCGTTGACGCACATGGCGACGAGGTCGATACCGACCGTGTCGTGCAGATCCGCCTCGATGGCGACCTTCAGCTTGGTGCCGACGCCGTCATTGGCCGCGACGAGGATCGGGTCGCTGTAGCCGGCGGCCTTCAGGTCGAACAGCCCGCCGAAGCCGCCGATCGTGCCGTCGGCGCCGGAACGCCGCGTCGACTTCACCATTGGCTTGATCGCCTCGACCAGCGCGTTGCCGGCGTCGATGTCGACGCCCGCGTCGCGATAGCTGAGGCCGTTCTTGCCGTCGGGAGAATCTGGTGGCTGTGACATGTCGCGCGTATCCCGCACATCAGGTTCGTGATGCCGGCTCTATCGCATGGCGAAAGCGCCGTTTCCAGTGCCGCGGCGATGCCCGACACAGCAAATTCGCCACTTCCGGAATAAAGCCTTTTGCGCGGGCGCGGCGCATCTCTATATGACGGTCTGACGAGGTTCCATGTCCAACGAGTATTTTACCATTCCGAACCTGATCTCGATCGCGCGCATCATCGCGATCCCCTTTGTCGTCCTGGCCATGTTGCGGGGCGAGTGGGCGACCGCGCTCACGCTGTTCGTGCTCGCCGGCGTTTCCGACGGGATCGACGGCTATATCGCGCGCAATTTCCAGCAGCGCTCGCCGCTCGGCGCCTATC
>JBAQHA010000429.1:0-4771 GCA_049288075.1 Oricola sp. | reverse complement strand
GAACAAGGAGGACGCGTTTCATGATCTGGCTTGTCGCGGGACTGGTCCTGTTTCTGGGCGTTCATTCGGTCCGCTTGGTCGCGCCCGGTTTCCGCGACCGCATGGTCGCCAGCCTTGGCGAAGGCCCCTGGAAGGGCGTCTACACGCTCGTCTCGATCGCCGGCCTGGCCCTGCTGATCTGGGGCTACGGCCAGGCAAGGCCCGACGCGCCGGTCCTCTACGAGCCGCCGGTCTTCCTCAAGCATCTCGTTTCGCTCTTCATGCTGGTCGCCTTCATCCTGCTGGTCGCCACCTATGTTCCCGACGGCTACATCAAGAAGCGCGTCAAGCACCCGATGCTGCTCGCCGTGAAGATCTGGGCCTTCGCCCACCTCCTTGCGAATGGCGACCTCGCCTCGCTCGTCCTGTTCGGCGCCTTCCTGGCCTGGGCGGTCGCCGACCGCATTTCCGTCAAGCGGCGCGGCAATCCGGTCATAGCGGCGGTCTCGGTGCGCAACGACATCATCGCCGCGGTCGTCGGCTTCGCGCTTACCGGATGGTTCATCATGCAGGGCCATCTGTGGCTGATCGGGGTTTCTCCGATCCCGTGAGGCGCCAGAACGGCATCGCCCCTTTCTTTTGCCGTGAAATCCCGTAAAAGCGCACGGCATAAGAAAGACGGAAACGGCATCATCCATGTCTGAAGACAGTTTTATCCGCGAGGTCGAGGAGGAACTGCGTTCCGACCGCCTGAAAAGCGTTTGGGATCGGTTCGGCGCCTTTGTGGTCGGCGGCGCGATCGTTATCGTGGTCGCGACGGCGGCCTGGACCGGCTGGCAGTACTATACCGAGAGCCGGGCAAGCGCTTCGGGAGACCGTTTCCTCGCGGCCCTCAACCTCGCCAACGAGGGCAAGAACGACGAGGCGCTCGCCGCGTTGAAGGCGCTTGAAGCCGATGGCTATGGCGCCTATCCGGTGCTGGCGCAGATGCGCGCGGCGACCGTTCTGCAGGAAAAGGGCGATACCGCCGGCGCCGTTGCCGCCTTCGATGCCGTGGCCGCCGACGACGGCGCGCCCGCCGCGATCCGCGATCTCGCGCGCATTCGCGCCGCCTATATCCTTGTCGACACCGGTACGCCCGACGATGTCGCCCAACGCGCCGAACCTTTGTCCTCCGACAATAATCCGCTGCGCCATTCCGCCCGCGAGGTGCTCGGTCTTGCCGCCTGGAAGGATGGCAATTTCGCCGACGCGAGAACCCTGTTCCAGCAGATTGCCGATGACCCGTCGGCGCCCCGCAACGCGCAGCAGCGCGCCGCGATCATGCTCGACCTGATCACCGCCTCCGGCGAGGTCAAGGCAGGGTGAGCTTCACCGTCGCCATCGTCGGACGTCCGAATGTCGGCAAGTCGACGCTGTTCAACCGGCTCGCCGGCCGCAAGCTGGCGCTTGTCGACGACACGCCGGGCGTGACGCGCGACCGGCGCATGCATTCCGCCAAGCTCTACGATCTCGCCTTCGAAGTCATCGACACGGCCGGCCTCGAGGTTGGCCATGCCGACACGCTGCAGGGTCGCATGCGAGCCCAGACGCTTCGCGGCATCGACGAGGCCGACATCGTCCTGTTCATGATCGATGCCAAGGCCGGCCTGATGCCGGACGACAAGACCTTCGCCGAGATCCTCCGCAAGTCCAACAAGCCGGTCGTGCTCGTCGCCAACAAGGCAGAGGCGCGCGGCGCCGAGTCCGGTCTCTACGACGCCTACGAGTTGGGCCTTGGCGAGCCGATCGGCATTTCCGCCGAGCATGGTCTCGGCCTTGCCGATCTGCGCGACGCCGTCGTCGCCGCGGTGGGCGAGGAGAGGGCGCTGGCCGAAGACGAGGAAGAGGAAGCCGGGGCGGAGCCCGAAATCGGCGGACTGGTTGGCGAGGACATCGAGGATCCCGACGCCGAGGACATCCCGGATTACGACGCCACCAAACCGCTGCGCATCGCCATCGTCGGCCGCCCGAACGCCGGCAAGTCGACATTGATCAACAAACTGATCGGCCAGGACCGCCTGCTCACCGGCCCGGAAGCCGGCATCACCCGCGATTCCATCTCCGTCGACTGGGAGTGGAAGGGCCGCAAGATCAGGCTGTTCGACACCGCCGGCCTGCGCCGCAAGTCGCGCGTGCAGGAGAAGCTGGAAAAGCTCTCGGTCGGCGACGCGCTGCGCGCCATCCGCTTCGCCGAGGTCGTCGTCGTCGTCCTCGACTCCCAGATCCCCTTCGAGAAGCAGGATCTGCAGATCGCCGATCTGATCGCCCGCGAGGGCCGGGCGCCGGTGATCGCTTTCAACAAGTGGGACATGATCGAGGACCGCCAGAAAGTACTCGCAGAACTGCGCGAAAAGACCGAACGTCTCCTGCCGCAGGTGCGCGGCATTCGCGCCGTGCCGATTTCCGGCGAGACCGGCGCCGGTCTCGACAAACTGATGCAGGAGATCGTCGAGACCCACAAGGTGTGGAACCGGCGCATCTCCACAGGCAAGCTCAATCGCTGGCTCGATAGCGTCGTCCAGCACCATCCGCCGCCCGCCGTCGCGGGCCGCCGCCTGAAGCTCAAATACATCACCCAGATCAAGATGCGTCCGCCGGCCTTCGTGCTGTCGTGCTCGCGGCCAGATGCCGTGCCGGAATCCTATCTGCGCTATCTGACCAACACGCTGCGCCAGGATTTCGACCTGCCGGGCGTGCCGATCCGAATCCTCACGCGTGGCTCGGAAAACCCCTTCGCCGGCCGTGCGAAGAAAAAGCGCTGACCTTTAGAAAGCCCCGATCTGTCCCGATTCCGGACGCGTTTCTCCGGTCATTAACCGCCTATCAAGGTTAATCGACCATTGTGACCCGCACTGTCGAGTTGCGTAGCGTTCGTACCGGAGTTTGTTTGTGGGAATTCTGCAGTCTTTCGCTGCTGGCCGCATAGCGGTCAGGATGTCCGGCCCGGCGTTTCTGGCGGCCGCCATTTTCCTCTCCAATCCGACCACCGTCGCGATGCAGGACATCTCCGGTCTGCTGTCGGGCGCCGACGCGCCGCAGAGCCGCTGGCAGACCTTCCTGGTCAGTTCCGCCGCCGGGTCCATCCAGCAGGCCGAAATGCGGTTCGATGTCGATCCCGTCGTCACCGGCTCTATCGCGTCCTCCGGCATCGACGTGCCGGATTTCGGCCGGGTCGTGATCACACCGACGAAAACCGAGGTCGCCGCCACGCCCGACGAGGCGCGCGTCAACCGCGCCGAGAAGACCGGCCGTATCGTCTCGGTCGCGCCGACGGCGCCGCCGAGAGGCTTTTCCGCCGGCACCGTGCTGCAGCGCCAGAGCTCGCTGCTGCGCCCGGCGGTCGACGAGAAGATGCTGATGGCCTTCGCCAAGCCGGAGATCGGAGGCAAGGAAATCCAGATCGCGACCGAGTTCCATTCCCGTTCGCAGAAAAGCCGCGATCCGCGGGTTCCGGTGATGCTGGCGAGCCTCGTCACCAATGATCATGCCGATGTGCTCGCCACCGCCTACGCGCCGGCTGAGCCGGACTTCGCCCGGCAGTCTCCCTTTCGTAGCCTCCTGAAAGACCCGGATGCGCAAGCCCGCGGCCGTTTCGTGCCGCCACTCCAGAAGGGCGATTATGCCTGGGCGCACACGCCGTTGCCTGCGACCGTCTTCTCCGCCAACGAACAGAAGTGCCTTGCCGAGGGAGTCTATTTCGAAGCCCGCGGCGAGAAACTCGAGGGGCAGGCCGCCGTCGCGCAGGTGATCCTCAACCGCGTTCGCAATCCGGCCTATCCGAACACCATTTGCGGCGTCGTGTACCAGAATGACGATTGGCGGAACCGCTGCCAGTTCTCCTTCGCGTGCGACGGCATCCGCGACCGCGTCGCCTCCATTCGCCACTGGAAGACCGCGCAGGACATCGCCATGGCGGTCAGCGCGGGCAAGATCTGGCTGGATTCCGTCGGCTCGGCGACCCACTATCACGCCATCTATGTGCGCCCGCGCTGGGCGCGCACGATGGAGCGCAAGGCCCGCATCGGCCTGCATGTCTTCTACCGTCCCTATGGCGGCGGCTGGAGTTGAGGCGGGGAGTCGGCGCAATATCCCGCCGGCATTCGCACAGGCAGACTGCGACCATTTGCTATGTTGCGTCTAACCATCTGATATAATTAAAGAAATAAGGCCTCTGCACCAGCGTCGTCGCGCCTTGACTAGGCAGGGCGGCGAAACTATGTTGCGCGCGACTTCACTGGGCTTCCCGGTTCTCCGATACTCAAACCCGAACAGGCCAATGGCACACGACAAGGCGCCAGATAAGCCGGGCGGGAACGCAGGCGCGGAAAACGGTGGCGCACCGGGTAAGGTCGGGGATCTCGAGGACCGGCGCATGGCGCTCGATGCGGCGCTTGCCGCGCGGACGGCGGCCGAAGGCGGCGAGAAGCGGGATCCGAGGACGAGCGGCGGCACCGGTTTCGCCAACGCCCTCAGGCTGTCGAGCGAGTTTATCGCCGGCGTTCTGGTCGGGGCGGGAATCGGTTACCTGATCGACCGTCTTGTCGGTACGACGCCGTGGGGGATGATCGTTTTCCTGCTCCTCGGCTTTGTCGCCGGCGTGTTGAATGTTTTGCGGTCCGCCGGTCTCGTGGCGGAACCCGAGAAGCGAACGAAGTCCGGGGTCAAGCCGGGCGATAACGAAGACCAGCCGCGCTGAGCGCGACAACCGAGGGGTATACGGTGGCAAACGATCCGATCCACCAGTTCCAGA
>JBAQHA010000428.1:0-4691 GCA_049288075.1 Oricola sp. | reverse complement strand
TCGCATAGGTGCCCGTCTCGATGCGGTCCGGGATCACGCGGTGGCGGCAGCCCGACAGCGAGGTGACGCCCGCAATGCGGATTTCTTCGGTTCCGGCGCCCTCGATCTTCGCGCCCATGGCGCTGAGGCAGTCGGCGAGATTGACGACTTCCGGCTCGCGCGCGGGGTTCTCGATGATCGTGTCACCCTTGGCGAGCGCGGCCGCCAACATCATCACATGCGTCGCGCCGACCGAGACTTTCGGGAAACGGTAGCGCGCGCCGATCAGGCCGTTCTTCGCAGTCGCATGCACGTAGCCGCGCTCGATTTCGATCTCGGCCCCGAGCGCCTGCAGCGACTCGATGAACAGGTCGACCGGCCGCGTGCCGATGGCGCAGCCGCCCGGCAGCGAGACGATCGCCTCGCCCATGCGCGCCAGGAGCGGCCCGATCACCCAGAAGCTCGCCCGCATCTTCGAGACGAGTTCGTAGGGCGCGGTGATGTCGACGATCTTGCGCGCGGTGAAATGCACCGTGCGCGCATAGTTTGAATCCTCGGCCTGCCGCCGTCCGGTCACCGAATAGTCGACGCCGTGGTTCGACAGGATGCGGATCAGCGATTCCACGTCGGCCAGATGCGGCACGTTTTCCAGCGTCACCGTGTCGTCGGTGAGCAGGCTCGCGATCATCAGCGGCAGGCTGGCGTTCTTGGCGCCGGAAATTGGAATGACGCCGTTGAGCGGATTTCCGCCCCTGATTCTGATCTGATCCATGGATGCTGTTCCCAATCCCCTCGGGCGGCACGCCGGCGTGCAAATAACTCGCACGCCGCGACCGTAACTGCGGTGGCGAGCGTTTAACGCATGCTTATGGCCGGTTCAAGGCGTCGACCGAAGCGTCAGTGCTCCGCCCGCTCGGCCCATCCCGCGAAGAAGCGCTCCAGGAAGACCACCGCGTAGTAGAGGACGATGCCGAGGAAGGCGAGCGCGATCAACACCGCGAACATCAGCGGATAGTCGCCGTTCGTCTCGCCCGACTTGAACAGCGCGCCCAGTCCGCGCCCGTGCGGCGAGACGATCTCGACGAGGTTGGTGCCGATGAAGGCGAGCGTCACCGCCACCTTCAAGGCGCCGAAGAATTCCGGCAGCGTCTTCGGCAACGCGATCTTGGTGAAGATCGTGAAACGGCTCGCGCCGAGCGATCGCAGGATGTCGCGGTATTCCGGCTCCAGCGTCGACAGGCCGATGCCCACCGAAACCGCGATCGGGAAGAACGAGATCAGGAAAGCCATAAGCACTGTGTTGAAATCGTGCTGGCCGACGAAGATCAGCGCGATCACCGGCACCAGCGTCGCCTTCGGAATGGCGTTGAAGCCGACCAGCAGCGGATAGAGGCCGTCGCGCATGACGCGCGAAAAGCCCATCAGCATGCCGAGGAACGTGCCGAACAACACCGCCAGCGCCAATCCCGCCACTGTGCGCCACAGCGTCTGCCAGCCCATCGCGAAGAACAGGCCGCGATACTTCCAGAATGCCGGAGGCAGGTCGGACGGAGACGCCATCTTGTAGTTCGGCCAGTCGTTGACCCAGACGATGAACTCCCAGAACAGCATGAAGATGACGACGGCGGCCAGCGGCACGCCGATCTTGCGGAACGCGTTCATGCCGCTTCCTCCTGGCCGCGACCCTGGGCGATCCGGATCTGGTCACGCAGCGTGTGCAGCATGTCGGAACACTCCGGCGTATAGAGTCCGTCGAGCACGCGCGGGCCCGGATACTTGACGTCGAGGACGTATTGCGTCGTCGCCGGGCGGCCCGACAGCACGATCACCTGGTCGCCGAGATAGACGCTTTCGCGCAGGTCATGGGTGATCAGGACGCAGGTAAAAGGCTCCTTCTCGCGCAGCGCATGCATCGTCTGCCACAAGTCTTCCCGCGTGAAAGCGTCGAGCGCGCCGAACGGCTCGTCCATTATGAGCACGTCTGGCTTGTGAACGATGGCGCGGCACAGCGAGGCGCGCTGCCGCATCCCGCCGGACAGTTCGGAGGGGCGCTTGTGCTCGAAACCGGCCAGGCCGACCAGCGTCAGCAATTCGTGCGCCCTCGCCTCGCGGTCGCGTTTCGGCATCGACGGCGCGACGATCTCGAGCGGCAGGATCACGTTCTGCAGGATCGTGCGCCATTCCAGCAGCACCGGGTTCTGGAATGCCATGCCGACAGTCTTGCGCGGACCCTTGACCCGCTCGCCATGCAGCCACACCTCGCCCTGGTCGGGTTTCATCAGGCCGGCGATCAGCCGCGTCAGCGTGGACTTGCCGCAGCCCGACGGGCCGACAACGGCGCAGAACTCGCCTTCCGGCACCGCGATGTTGAGGTCGTCGAGGACCGGAAGCGGGCCGTGCGGCGTCTTGTAGGCGTGCGTGACGCCCTTGATTTCGATGAGATTCGTCATTGTCCCGACCCCCGCAAGGAAAACCCGCCCGCCGAAAACCGGCGGGCGGGGAAGATATTACTGCACCATCAACCCTTCGGCCGGCAGGTAGGACGGATCGAAATAGAGCGCGGCGTCCGGCGTGGATTTGAACTCGTAGACCGACTTGGTCTGCTCGATCGCCTTCGCCATGCGCTCGGCATCGACGCCTCCAAGGCCGTGTTCCTTCACGTAATCGGTCAGGACGTTGTCCCTGATCGCCAGTTCGAGGCGTTCGGTCTCGAGCGCCTCGTCGGCGGCCGGGTTGCGCGCGACCAGGCTTTTCACGGCTGCGGCCGGATCGGCGATGGCGTCCTTCCAGCCCATCGCGACAGCCTTCACGAAGCCCTTTACTGCATCCGGATTGGCCTTGGCGAAATCGGTATTGACGATGATCGCGTTGCCGTAGAGCGCGACGCCGTAATCGGCCATCAGCAGCACGGTCTGGTCGTCCATCGGCACGCCGAGACGCTTCACGTTCAGGGTCGAGGTGAAGGAGAAGCCGGTCACGGCCGCGACCTTGCCTTCAGCGAGCATCGGCTCGCGGGTCGGGAAGCCGACCGGCTCGACGGTGATCTTCGACACGTCGAGACCGTTCTCGGCGGCGAAGATCGGGAACTGCGCCCAAGCGCCGTCCGGCGGCGGCGCGCCCAGCACCTTGCCTTCAAGATCCTTCGGTCCGTTGATGCCGAGCGACTTGCGTCCGACGACGGCGAAAGCCGGCTTGTCGTAAATCATCATGATGGCGGTTACCGGCGCGCCGGGATTCTGGTCGAGGAAGCGCATTACCGAATTGATGTCCGCGAACCCGATGGGATATGCGCCGGTGGCGACCTTCGGAATGGCGTCGAGCGAACCTGCGCCTTCGGCGATCTCGACCGACAGGCCGGCATCCTTGAAATATCCCTTGTCGAGCGCCACGAAATACGGCGCGGCCGGGCCTTCGAATTTCCAGTCGAGCGCGAACGGCATCGCCGTCTCGGCGGCGCTCTGCGAAACGGCGGCGGCGAGCAACGCGGCCGCGATGAACATCTTCCTGATCACATCGATCTCCCTGTGCGCCTTGATTGGCGCTGCACTGCACACAGAAACGCATGATCAATTTTTGATCAAGCGGAAAAATTGCGTAATTCTTGATCAATTGGTCGCGGTTGGAGAAAGCGGCGGCAATCCGGGGGCTTTCGGACTGGAACTAGAGCGGTTCAGTGATTGACAGAATCGAGAGGGATTCCCGTTCTGCCGATTTTGTGATTCAAGATGCTGGCTGGGAAGGAGGCCAGCATCTGATGACAGCACCTCTCTCCAATGATCTTCGTGAGCGTGTGGTCGGTGCGATCGAGGCCGGCGAGAGCTGCCGGTCTGTCGCGGCCCGCTTCGGCGTTGCGGTTTCCTCGGCGGTGAAGTGGTCGCAGCGCTATCGGGCGACGGGCTCGGTGGCGCCTGGCAAGATGGGCGGCCATCGCAAGCGTATCCTGGAGCCGCACCGGGCGTTCATCGTGGAGCGCATCAACCAGACCTCCCATCTGACATTGCATGGCCTGAAGGATGAACTGGCGGCGCGCGGGGTGAAGGTGTCGCACGACACGGTGTGGAAGTTTCTTCGGCGTGAAGGACTGCGGTTCAAAAAAAACGCTGTTCGCCCTTGAGCAGGCCCGCGCCGACATTGCCCGCAGGCGGCGGCGCTGGCGGTCCTTTCAGGCGGATCTCGATCCACGGCGGCTGGTCTTCATCGATGAAACATGGATCAAGACCAACATGGCGCCGCTGCGTGGATGGGGACAGAAAGGAAGACGCCTGCGCGGCTTTGCTCCCCACGGTCATTGGCGCACCCTGACCTTCCTCGGCGCGTTGCGCTGCGACCGGCTGACGGCGCCTTGCGTGTTCGACGGGCCGATCAATGGCCAATGCTTTCGAGCCTGGGTCGACCAGCAACTCGTGCCGGTGCTTCAGCCCGGCGACATCGTCGTCATGGACAATCTGGGATCGCACAAGTCAGCCGATGTACGGCGGATGATCCGCGCCGCTGGCGCGCGCCTCTGGTTCCTGCCGCCCTATTCGCCCGACCTCAACCCGATCGAGCAGGCCTTCGCCAAGATCAAGCACTGGATGCGCGATGCTCAGAAGCGCACCATCGACGATACCTGGCGCCATGTCGGCCATCTCGTCTCGACGATCCAACCAACCGAATGCAGCAACTATCTCGCAAATGCAGGATACGCTTCCGTCAAAACCTGAACCGCTCTA
>JBAQHA010000427.1:0-1733 GCA_049288075.1 Oricola sp. | reverse complement strand
GGCATGAACATTGCCGCCCTGTCCGCAGAAAATGCCAGGCTGAAGGCGCTTCTGGCGCAGACACAGGCTGTGCTCGCCGATCACCAGGCGGCGCTTGCTCACGCGGAAGAGGCGCGGCGGCGGCTCGAGGTGATCGTTGGCGAACTCAGGCGCGACAAGTTCGGCGCCAAATCCGAGAAGCTGAGCGCCGAGCAACATAACCTGCCGCTTGAGGATGTGGAGATCGCCCAGGGCATTCTCGATGCAGCGCAGGAAAAGGCCGACGCCGTCATCAAGGGCAAACCGGCTGGCGACGCTCCTTCCCGCAACCGCAATCGTGGTCAACTGCCCAAGCATCTACCGCGCGTCGAACGCATCATCGAACCGGACAGCACCCTTTGCCCCTGCGGTTGCGGTGAAATGACAAAGATCGGCGAGGATGTGTCGGAGCGGCTTGATCTGATCCCGGCGCAGTTGCGCGTGCTCGTAACCCGGCGGCCGAAATACGCCTGCCGGCGCTGCTCGGCGGCGGTTGTTCAGGCGCATGCGCCCGAACATGTTGTGCCCGGCGGCTTGCCAACAGAGGCCCTGATCGCTCAGATCATCGTCGGCAAGTTTGGTGATCATTTGCCGTTCTATCGGCAGGCGGACATTTATGCGCGGCAGGGGATCCGGCTCGACCGCGCCACGCTCGGCAACTGGGCCGGCCGCGCCTGCTTCCATCTTCAGCCGATCGCAGCGCATATGCGCCAGCATCTGGCTGCGGCCGACCGCCTGTTTATGGATGAGACCACCGCGCCGGTGCTCGATCCGGGGCGGCGCAAGACGAAGAAAGGCTTCTTCTGGGCGATCGCCTCCGATGACAGAGGATATGGCGGCGCCGGTCCGCCAATCGTCCTCTTCCGCTATGCGCCGGGGCGCAGCGGCGCCTTTGCCGAACAGTTCCTGCAGGGCTTCAGCGGACAGCTCCTGCAATGCGACGGCTATGACGGTTACGATCGGCTCACCCGCATCGAGCGGCCGCAGGGCCCATGGACGCTGGTGCATTGCTGGAGCCATCTGCGCCGCCGGTTCGTCAAGCAGATGCGCAATACGAAATCGCCGATCGCCGAGGCCGCCGTGCGCCAGATCGCTGCCCTCTACTCGGTCGAGACAACCGTGCGCGGCATGGCGCCGGAACACCGGCTCGCTGCGCGCAAGCAGCATTCGGCGCCGATCATCGAGGCGCTGCGCCCCTGGTTCGAAAAGCAACTATCGATGATCTCTTCCGGCTCCACTCTGGCCACCGACATCCGCTACGCCCTCGCTCACTGGGACGGCCTCACCCGGTTCCTTGACGACGGCCGGCTCGAACTCGACACCAATCCGGTCGAAAACGCCATCAGGCCCGTCGCTCTCACAAGGAAGAATGCCCTCTTCGCCGGTCATGAGGTCGGAGCGGAAAACTGGGCGCTGCTCGCCTCCATCGTGGCGACCTGCAAGCTGAGCGACGTCAATCCCGTCGCCTACCTCGCCGCGACGCTCGAGGCGATCCTCAACGGTCATCCCCAGAGCAAAATCGAAAAGCTCATGCCCTGGCGCTTCCGCAAGACGTCAAGTCCCGACGCATAGGGGATTGGCGAAGCGCTTACTTACATTGCGCCGGGCAAACCGATGCAGAACGGTTTTGCAGAGAGCTTCATCGGCCGGCTGCGCGACGAGTGCCTCAACGAGCATCTGTTCAGTTCACTGAAGGACGCTCGCCGGATCCTCGA
>JBAQHA010000426.1:0-3782 GCA_049288075.1 Oricola sp. | reverse complement strand
CCATGCCTGCCGGCCCGCCGCCGACAACCGCGATATCGCTCTCGTACACTGTAGAGTCCTTCCGGTCGTTGTTCTTCCAACAAGTGGCGGAGCAGGGCCGTTCTGTCCAGTCCCGTCGATGTCGCAGCCAGCAGATCGCCTGACCATCCGGTAAAAAAATCTCTGAAAAGCGGCGACTTCCGGCGTTTTGGCGTTTGCGCGTTTGGCCTGAATGCGCTTAGCTTTGAGATTGCAATATCTTGTCAGCCGGGGCGAGCAGATTTGACGAACGCCGATGCCATGAATGCCACGCGGGAAACCCTGCTCAAGGTGGAGGGGATCAGCAAGGTATTCGGGACGCTGAAGGCGAATGACGGGGTCGACCTCGACATCGTGCCCGGCGAAATCCACGCGCTTCTCGGTGAGAACGGCGCCGGCAAGTCCACGCTTGTTAAAATGCTTTTCGGCTCTTTGCAGCCCGACGGTGGAACGATCTTCTGGCGCGACAGGCCCGTGACGATCGGCAACCCGATGCAGGCGCGCGCCTTGGGCATCGGTATGGTTTTCCAGCACTTCTCGTTGTTCGATGCGCTGACGGCGGCTGAAAATATCGCGCTGTCGCTCGACAGGACGACCGCGATTTCGACGATCGCCGAACGGGCGAAGGCGCTGGGCGAAGCCTACGGCCTGCCGCTCGATCCCCACTCCGTTATCGGCGACCTCTCCGTTGGCGAACGCCAGCGTATCGAGATCGTACGCTGCCTGTTGCAAAAGCCTGACCTCGTCATTCTCGACGAGCCGACCTCCGTGCTGACGCCGCAGGAGGCGGAGAAACTGTTCGAGACGCTGAAACAGTTGAAGGCCGAGGGGAAGTCGATCCTCTACATCTCGCACCGTCTGGAGGAGGTGCAGCGCATTTGCGACCGCGCGACGGTGCTGCGGCACGGCAAGGTCGTCGCGCACTGCAGACCCGCCGACGAGACGCCGGCATCGCTCGCCAGCATGATGGTCGGCGCCGACGTGGAGGCGGTCGTTCGCACCGAGCGCGGGGGTCCGGGCGGCGAGGCGCTGCTCGAAATCCGCGACCTGAGCCGCATGCCGACCAATCCGTTTGCAGTGCCACTCACCGATATCTCGCTGAAGGTGCATGCGGGCGAGGTCATCGGCATTGCCGGAGTCGCAGGCAATGGACAGGGCGAACTGTTCGAGTCCGTGTCCGGCGAGGTGCTGCAACGCAATTCCGGCGAAGTCCGCCTGCGCGGCAAGGACGCGGGCCGTCTCGGGATTTCGCAGCGCCGCCGGGCCGGCGCCGCCTTCGTGCCGGAGGAACGGCTTGGCCATGGGGCGGCGCCGTCGATGAAACTGTCGGAAAACCTGCTGCTGTCGCGCCACCGCACGGACGGGCAGGCTTTTCTCGGTCCGTTCGGCGTAATCCGCGGAACGGCCGTCACGCAGGCGACGAAGCGGATCGCCGATGAAATGGACGTGCGCAAGAGCGGCGAGGACCCGGAAGCGGCCGCCCTTTCGGGTGGTAACCTGCAGAAATTCATCATCGGCCGGGAACTCGACCGCAAACCCGCAGTGATGGTCGTCAACCAGCCGACATGGGGTGTCGATGCCGGAGCGGCCGCGCATATCCGCCGGGCGCTGATCGATCTGGCGCGGTCCGGTTCGGCGGTTCTCGTCATAAGCCAGGATCTCGACGAACTGTTCGAAATCTCGGATGCGATCTGCGTGATGCACAATGGCAGGCTGTCAGCGCCGGTGCCGATCGCCGAGGCGACCTACGAGAAGATCGGATTGCTGATGGGCGGGGCCGAACCGGGACATGCGATTCACAGCGTGGAATTGGGGGCGGCATGATGGGGATCGAACTGGTCAAGCGCCCGCAGCACTCGGCAGTGTTTGCGGCTTTGTCTCCCTTCATCGCCTTCGCCTTGACGCTCGTTTTCGGCGCGATCCTGTTCTGGCTGATCGGCAAGCCGCCCTTCGCCGCGCTCTATTCCTATTTCGTTGAGCCACTGACCGAGTTGTGGTCGATCCACGAACTGGTCATCAAGGCTACGCCGCTCATCCTGATCGCGGTCGGGCTATCGGTCTGCTACATTTCGAACAACTGGAACATCGGCGCCGAAGGCCAGTTCATCATGGGCGGCATTGCCGGTTCGGTGCTACCAATCCTCGCGCCGGATTTCCAGAATGCGCTGACGTTGCCGATCATGATGATCGTGGGAATGATCGGCGGGGCGGCCTACGCGTCGATCCCGGCCTTCCTGAAGACGCGCTTCAACACCAACGAGATCCTGACAAGCCTGATGCTGGTCTATGTGGCGCAACTGTTCCTTGACTGGCTGGCGCGCGGTCATTTCCGCGATCCGCACGGCTCCAACTTCCCGGGTTCGATCCGCTTTCCGGCGGCCGCCACGCTGCCGGAGATCGCGCCGTCGCAGGGCAGCGCGCATTTCGGCATCGTCTTCGCGCTCGTCGCGGCCATCCTTGTCTGGTTCATGCTGCGCTCGACCCTGAAGGGGTTCGAGGTGCGGCTGATCGGCGCCAGCCCGAGAGCCGGGCGTTTCGCCGGTTTCAGCGCATCGAAGATGGTCTTCTTCGCCTTCCTCTTGTCCGGCGCGCTCGCCGGGCTTGCGGGCATCAGCGAGGTATCGGGCGCTATCGGGCAGTTGC
This sequence comes from Oricola sp., assembly GCA_049288075.1. GTDB lineage: Bacteria > Pseudomonadota > Alphaproteobacteria > Rhizobiales > Rhizobiaceae > Oricola. The sequence goes on along the minus strand of JBAQHA010000426.1, from coordinate 1,121 downwards.
GCGAGACGATTTCGCCCGGCTATGGCTTCGCGGCGATTATCGTTGCTTTCCTCGGGCGGCTCAATCCGCTCGGCATTGTTGCCGCCGGTTTCGTGCTTGCGCTGACTTATCTCGGCGGCGAAGCGGCGCAGATATCGCTCGGCGTCTCCGACAAGGTGGCGCGCGTGTTTCAGGGCATGCTGCTGTTCTTTGTGCTCGGCTGCGACACGCTCATCCATTACCGCATCAGGATCGCGCGCAACGCCATAGCGGGCGTGCCGGAGAGATCGTGATGGATATCGCCCAGAACATTCTCCTGACGATCGCGACGGCGGCCACGCCGCTGCTGATCGCGGCGATTGGCGAACTCGTCGTCGAGCGGTCCGGCGTCCTCAATCTCGGCGTGGAGGGCATGATGGTGATCGGCGCTGTGTGCGGTTTCGCTGCCGCCGCGCTGACCGGTTCGCCGTGGATCGGCGTGCTCGCCGGCATCGTCGCGGGCGCTCTGTTCTCGCTTCCCTTCGCATTCCTGACCCTCACTCTCGCCGCCAACCAGGTCGCGACGGGCCTGTCTTTGACGCTGCTCGGGGTCGGGCTCTCGGGTTTCATCGGCGAGAGCTTCGTCGGCAGGCCGGGCATCCGCCTGCCCAATATTCACATCCCCGGCCTGACGGATATCCCGCTCGTCGGCCGCCTGGCTTTCGGTCAGGACCCGATCTTCTACGCCTCTATCGCGCTGACGGCCGGCGTGGCGTGGTTCCTGTTCCGCACGCGGACCGGCCTGACGCTGCGCTCCATCGGCGACAACCACAAGTCGGCGCATGCGCTCGGTATCCCGGTGATCCGCTACCGCTATCTCGCGGTGCTGTTCGGCGGCGGTTGCGCCGGGCTGGCGGGCGCTCATCTGTCGCTCGTCTATACGCCGCAATGGGTGGAGAACATGACCGCCGGGCGCGGCTGGATTGCGCTGGCGCTGGTCGTCTTCGCCTCATGGCGGCCGTGGCGAGTGCTCGCCGGGGCCTATCTGTTCGGCGCCGTCACGATTGGCCAGCTACATGCCCAGGCGCTCGGATTCGGCATTCCATCGCAACTGCTGTCGTCGCTGCCCTATGTCGCGACGATCGTGGTTCTCGTTCTCATCT
>JBAQHA010000425.1:0-7910 GCA_049288075.1 Oricola sp. | reverse complement strand
GCGCGGCGATGACCAGCCACATTTGCGAGTCCTCGGGCGCGTTGCCGATCAGCAGGTTCCAGGGAAGTCCCAGCGGAAGCAGGAAAACACCCGACAGCGGGTCGGGTTCCGCGCCGAACAGGCCCAGGGTGCCGACAGCGAGGATGAACACAGCCACGGCCCAGGCGGCGGCATATAATCCGATGACGACGCGGCACATGGTGTTCATCGATATACTCCCGGCTCGAAGCGTGGCTTCCCCGCTCGGCGTTCGATCGATGCCCCCGTACCCGGGATCACTCTTCCACCCTCCAATGGAGGGACGCAAGTCAAAGTTACGTTAGGGAAGTAAACGTCGGCGGCTTTCCCGCTCCGGGAAAGCCCGCGGATCCGTCAAAGTTCCGTTCGCGACCGGTCCATGAACCGCCTGCCACGCACCGGTCTCGAACGGGTTCGCGCAAGGCGTACCGGGTACGATTCCCCGACAAAAGGGGGCTTTCGATGCGTGTGACTTCGCTTCCGACGCTATTCTGCGCGGCATTGCTTGCGGCATCCCAGGCGCTGGCCGCGGACTTCAGGCGCGAACTGACCGGCGACGAGCGCGAGGATGTCGCGGAATTCGTCCTGAACAACGCCCTGCATGTGGGCTTTCACGAAGCGGGCCACATGCTCGTCTCGGAACTGAAGATTCCGGTTCTCGGCCGCGAAGAGGATGCGGCGGACAATCTCGCCTCCATCATCATGCTGGAGTCGGATGACGAGGACCTGTCGCTCGCCATAGAGGACGCGGCGGATGGCTGGTTCCTGCTCGACGAGAACAGCGAGGACCTCACGGACGACGACCTCCTCGATACCCATTCGCTGGATTCGCAGCGCGCCTATAACGTCGTCTGCATGATGACCGGCGCCGATCCGGACTATTTCGAGGAGTTCGCCGACGATATCGACTTTCCCGATGACAGGCGGGAGGAATGCGTCGACGAATATGCGCAGACGCGCGACAGCTGGCTTTCGCTGCTCGAACCGCACCGTCCCGCGGAAGGCGCACATGCGGCGATTTTCAAGATAAGTTACGCCAAGCCGAAGAAGGGATACGAGACCTATGCGCAGATCCTGAAAGACGGGGAGTTTCTGGAAACCGTTTCGGAGACGGTCGGCGAAATGGTCGGACTCAGGGACGGCATCAGGCTGACGGCGAAGAATTGCGGCGAGCCGGACGCCTACTGGGACCCGGATGATCGGGAAGTCACTTTCTGCTATGAAATGTCCGAACTCCACGCGGAGATCATCACGGACTATTTCCTGGAAGATCCGGACGAATAGACCGGAATAATTCCTTGCGGGGCGCAGCGAAGGAGACACGGCAATGGAAAGGCACAGGATTCGGATCGAGCAGCACTCAAGCCTCGGGCTGGTCTGGTTCGCCGGCTGGCTGTTCACGCTCGGCTATCTTCAACTGACCTTCTGGAAGGGGCTGCTGGCGCTGTTCGTCTGGCCCTACTATCTCGGCGGGCATTTCGGTATGCCGATGGCTTGAGCCGGGCGCATCTCCCATTTCATCGCTTGCGCGGGCGGAGGGCCGGATGGATAAGGGGTGGGGTCGCTGCGAAGCGCCCGGCAAGCAACCCTTTGAAAAACCCAATCTTTCACCGGCCCACGCGAAATTCCCGGTATCCGATTTATCCACCGGCCCATATCCCGCCCTATCCTGACTGTGCCCTTCGATGGAAGCCGGGTCTAGAACCGAACGCCTGGGAAGGGACGGTGCTCAGCGGGGTGAGGAGTGCTCGACCGCAGGTCGGCCAATCGACACCGATGTGTCGATTGGAACGACGAACGCCCGAAGGTGAAGCACGTCCCGCGCAAGCGGGCGAAACGATCCAGTGAATCGTTTCGAGTGCAGAACGCGAAAGGCGGGTGGTCGGGTCAGGTGACTCACCTGGGTGGTGAACCCCCACGTTGAGGCGGCATGATGACTGGCGGCGTGCGAAGTGCTCCAAGCGGCGCTTCGCGGAACCGTCGTTCGTTCGGCCCGTTGCCAGCGGAGCCGAAGACGGCGGGGAATGAACGATCCCTTGGCCGGGCGTCGTCGTCGGGACTGAAGCCGCAAGAACGCCGGCGGGCGGTCGCGAGATCGCACATAAACACTAGACAGCGCGATCCTGCGACCGCCCGTCTTCCAATTGTTCGAGCTCACGGCAGTTCCAGCTGCGCGTGAACGCCTCCGCATGGGCCTGGCAGGGGCCCGCCAGCGAGCGAAGCGAAGCTTACGGGTGGGACATAGACTTCGCGCGCTTGCGCTTGCGGGCTTTGCCCGAGTTCTTTGAAATGACCGGCGCGGCGCCGATGACGTGCGTGCGAACCCTAGAACCGGTTGTACTTGATGAACGGCGTCACCTTGCCGATGCGGTCGTAGAGCTGGCGGGCGGTGGCGTTGAATTCCTGCGTCAGCCAGTAGACGTTCGGGCAGCCTTCCTTGTCGGCCGCGGCGTAGACCGCCTCGATCAGCGCCCGGCCGACGCCCGTGCCGCGCACGTCGGGGTCGGCATAGAGGTCCTGCAGGTAGCAGACATTCTCGATGCGCCAGCCGTGGCGGTGGAACAGGTAATGCACCAGTCCGACCGGCTTGCCGTTCAGCAGCGCGATCAGGCCGCGATATTCGTGCGGCGCGCCCGCATTGCCGGCCAGCATGCGCTCGAAGGAGGATTTGTAGACCTCCTCTGGCACCGCGCTCTCGTAGAACTCCAGATATGCGGTCCACAGGCGGCGCCATTCGGCTTCGTCGCCGCGCTCGATCGGGCGGATAACCAGTTCGTCAGTCATGGGCTTTTCCAATCTCCGAAAGGTCATAGGGCGTGGTCTGGTAAACCTGGTTGATCCAGTTTCCGAACAGGAGGAAGGCGTGGCTGCGCCAGCGGTTGAGCGGCTTCCTGTTCGGATTGTCGTCGGGGAAGTAGTTCACCGGCACCTCGATCGGCGTACCATTGGCGACATCGCGGAAATACTCGTCCGCCAGCGTCGTGGAATCGTACTCGACATGATTGAAGATATAGAGCCGGTTGCACTTCTTCTCGGCAATCAGGCACAGGCCGGTCTCCGACGAATCCATCAGGATCTCCAGCCCCATCCCGGGCGTGATGTCGGCCTCGCGCACTTCCGTCCAGCGCGACACGGAGATCTGGAAGTCATCGGAAAAGCCCGTCAGGTAGGGCGATGCCGGGTTAAGGTTACGGTGGCGGTAGACGCCGAAAGCCTTCTTGTCCAACGTGTATTTCGGCACGCCGTGGAAATGCCAGATCGCCGCCATCGCGCCCCAGCAGATGTTGAAGGTCGAATGGACATGGGTTTCCGTCCAGTCGAGGATCTGCGTGAGTTCGTCCCAGTAGGTGACTTCCTCGAAGGGCAGGGTCTCGATCGGCGCGCCGGTGATGATGAAACCGTCGAACTTGCGGTGCTTCACCTCTTCCCAGGTGTGGTAGAAGGAGATCAGATGCTCCTCGGGCGTGTTCTTGGCCTGGTGGCCGCCGATGCGGACCAGCGTCAACTCCACCTGCAACGGCGTCGAGCCGACGAGGCGGGCGATCTGCGTCTCGGTCTTGATCTTGTTCGGCATCAGGTTGAGCAGGCCGATCTGCAGCGGGCGGATGTCCTGCCGCAACGCCGTCGTGTCGTCCATGACCGTCACGCCCTCGCGGACGAGAATGTCGCGGGCGGGAAGCTGATCGGGGATGCGAATGGGCATTGCGGTCACTCCAAAAAACAAAACCGGCCGCGATCTCCGCTGCCGGTCGGACGTTTTTCGAATACGTTCGTCACGGCCCTTTTAGCGAGTTTTTTTACGTGGCTGCAAGCCGGCCGGCCAAATCACCACACAAGCGCATTTACTTCTCCGCCGCCGATCCGTCAATGTGCTGTCGGGGGCGAGCCCGTGAACAAGGGGCCGACCGGCACTATCGGGAGGGGAGCCTGAGCGTGAAAACGAAAGAAGGTCAATGGCTTGACTGGGGTCGTCAGTATCCGGCCGACCGTACCCGGATCGAAATGCCGGCAAGCCTGGACGAATTGCGGGCGACAGTCGCGGAAGCCGCGACGACGGTCCGGCCGATCGGAGCCGGCCATTCCTTTTCGCCGCTGGTCGCCACCGGGGCCACGGTCGTATGCCTCGACAGGTTCAAGGGCGTCGAGAGCATCGACCGGGACAGGAAGGTCGCGCGGGTGCGGGCCGGGAGCCGGCTGAAGGAATTGACCGCCGCCCTGCACGCGGAAGGCCTCGCCTTTCGCAATCTCGGCGACATCGACGTGCAGTCGATTGCAGGCGCTACGGCGACGGCGACCCACGGCACGGGCGCGACGCTGCCCTGCCTGTCCGCCGAAATCGCGGGCCTGCAAATCGTCCGGGCGGACGGCAGTATTGTCATCATCGACGGCGAGACGGAGCCGGACCTTCTGATGGCGGCGCGGGTCTCGCTGGGCGCACTCGGCGTCGTCACCCATGTCGATTTCCGTGTCGTCGAGGCGCATCGCCTGCACCGCAAGACATGGTCGATGCCGCTGACCGAGGTGCTGTCGTCGGCGCACGATCTGTGGCGCGCGCACAGGAACTTCGAGTTCTTCTACATTCCGTTCTCGGATTACTGCCTCTGCATCACCCACGACGTCACCGATGAACCCTCCCGCGCCGGGCCGAAAGGCGACGATGACAAGGCGGTGAACGACCTGCGGTTGGCGCGCAGTCTGCTCGGCTGGTCTGGCCGGTTGCGCAGGTTCGTCATCCGGCGCGAGCTGTCGCGTTTCCCGGCCGAGGACGCGGTGGACTACAACTGGAAGCTTCTCGCTTCCGAGCGCAATGTCCGCTTCCGGGAGATGGAGTATCACCTGCCGCCCGAGACGGCGCTCGACGCGCTCGGCGAAGTCATCCGCCTCATCGAGGCGAGGCGGCGGGACGTGTTCTTCCCGGTCGAGGTGCGGCAGACGGCGGGCGACGATTCCTGGCTCAGCCCCTTCCAGGGCGGCAGCCGGATCTCCATCGCGATCCATTCCTGGTGGAAAGACGAGCACGCTTTCATGCATTCGCTGCTCGAGCCCGTCCTGCTCGCTGCGGGCGGCCGCCCGCATTGGGGCAAGATGCACGGGCTTGGGAAGGACCGGCTGCAATCTCTTTATCCCGACTTTTCGCGCTTCAACGCTCTGCGCAGGGAATGGGATCCGGAGGGCAAGTTCCTCAACGAGCACCTGACCAAGCTGTTCGGAGGCGTAGATGATCGTGGATGACGCGGCCTATTTCCGGCGGCTCGACGCGGCGCTGAAGCAGGCCGGCGTCGCATGGCCGGTCATTTTGATCGACCGCGACCGGCTCGACGCCAATCTCGACGCGCTTGCCGCCGCTGTGCCGTCGGACAAGGGCCTGCGCATCGTCGCGAAATCGCTCCCGTCGGCCGATCTGCTGCGCCACGTGACCGGGCGGTTGAAGACCGACAGGCTGATGACGTTCAGCGTCGCGATGCTGAAGCAACTGCACGCGACGTTGCCGTCGATGAAGCATCTGTTCGGCAAGCCGGTTCCGGCCGCGGCGGTCGCCTCCTTGCTGAAGGAGGCGGAAACGCGACAGCTGGCCATCGAGACGATCTGGCTTGCCGACACGGCCACCCGCGTCCGCCAGCTCGAGGAACTCGCCGAGGCCGAGGGCGCGAAGCTGCGAATAGCCCTCGAGATCGATGTCGGACTGCGACGCGGCGGTTTCGATCCCGACCGGACGTTGGGCGACGTGCTTTATGCGCTTTACTGTTCGCCGTCGCTGACCTTCGCCGGCATGCTCGGCTACGAACCGCATCTGCCGGCCTTGCCGACGGCGCTGGGCATCAAGTTGCGCGCCGAACGCGATTTCCGCGCTCACTATCGAAAGGCGCAAAAGCTGGCGGCCAGCGTGTTCGGAGAGGAGGCGGTGCGCGCCTCGGTGCTGAACAGCGGCGGTTCCAGGACGCTGGCCGACCGCGCGGCCGACGATTTCGTCAACGACCTGTCGATCGGTTCGCTGTTGCTGAAGCCCACGGATTTCGACGCTGTCGCGCGGCCCGCGATGCAGCCCGCCGCCTTTATCGCGACGCCGCTCCTGAAGAAGGGAGCCTTCCGTATCCCCGGCTTCGGCTCGACGCGGATCCTGCAACCACTGTTCGAGAAAGGCGCGCGCGAGGCGGTCTACATCCATGGCGGACACTGGCTCGCCGAACCGGTCCATCCGGCCGGTTTGCGCTACAGCAAGCTCGTCGGCCGCTCGTCGAACCAGGAAATCCTCGTGTCGCGCGGACCTGTCGACGCCGCCGTCGACGATTTCGTCTTCCTGCGCCCGCACCAGTGCGAGGCGGTGCTGCTGCAATTCGGCCCGCTGGCCGTGATTTCCGGCGGCGAGGTGGCCGCGCGCTGGGACGTGTTCCCGGCGACGGCCTAGGCGGCTTCCGTCTCCCGCATGGAAGGGATAGCGGCGAGGGGCCCGAGATTGAGCCAGTCGGCAATGCGCCGCCGCGCCGCCCTGGCGCCGATTGCCTCCAGTCTCTCGCTCGACAGAGCCCGTTCGATCGGCAGGTCGCCGCGGACGATATAGATGATGTCGGGCAGGGTGCAGGCGAGATAGAGGTCGATTTCGTAACCCGGATCGTGCACGCAGAGTTCGCATTTGCCTGCCTCGTTGACGAACCAGTAGAGATCCTTGCCGGCGGTCTGGTCGATCAGTTCGAGTCGGACGACCGTGCGCCTTTCGCCGAAGGCGGATGCGCGCACGCCGCGCTCCAGCGTCCAGATCAGGAGGCCAAGGTCGATCTCCTCGTCCACCAGTTCGCGCCGCGACCAGCGCTGGCCCCATGCGCCGAGCATCTCGATCATCGGGATGAATTCCCGCCCCTGCCGGGTCAGGTGGTAGGTTGCCTTGCGGCTCTTGCCGGGCCTCTTCTCCACCACGCCCTCCGCCTCGAGCTGCTTCAGCCGGCGCGACAGCATGGTCGGCGACATCAGGGGAACGCCCCGCCGGACCTCCGAGAAATGCGTTGCGCCTGCCGCAAGGTCGCGGATGATGAGCGGCGTCCAGCGTTCGCAGAAGAGTTCCGACGCCTTGGCGACGGGACAGAACTGTCCATAGGATTTCATGGCGGTTCCTCCTCCGCTGCAAGGGTACTGCGAGCAGTCTCGGCGGTTAAGTACAGTTTCTGCACTATTTCGTGAGCGCAGCGCGCGCCTACCGTCTCCATTCGAATTGAACCCGAGAGGAGACGGATCATGCTGACCGAAATTCCGACCAGTGACATGAGCGCGCGCGGACAGGTTTCGACCGGCGCCGCGGAGGTCTACGACCGGTTCTTCCTGCCGGCGCTGTTTGGACGCTGGGCCGCGATCGTGGCCAACGCTGCCGGGGTGGGACATGGGGATGTCGTGCTCGACGTCGCATGCGGAACCGGCGTCTTGGCGCTCGAGGCGAGCACACGGGTCGGACCATCGGGCTCGGTCGCCGGGCTCGACTGCAATAGCGGCATGCTGGAACAAGCGCGAAGGAAATCCGCTGAGATCGAGTGGAAAGAGGGCGTTGCCGAGGCGCTGCCTTTCGAAGACGGCGTATTCGATGCGGTCGTGAGCCAGTTCGGGCTGATGTTCTTCGTCGACCGCGTGAAAGCGCTATCCGAGATGCGCCGGGTGCTGAAACCCGGCGGGCGCCTCGCGGTCGCGGTCTGGGCATCGCTCGACGAGACGCCCGGTTATGCGGCGATGGTCGCCCTGCTCCATCGGCTGTTCGGCGCAGAGATCGCGAACAGCCTGAAGGTGCCCTATAGCCTTGGCAACATGTCGGTGTTGCACGATTTGTGTGCCCGTGCCGACATGCCGGAGGCGAAGGCGGAGATGCATGAGGGGCCGGCGGAATTCCCGTCGATCGATGACTGGGTCACCAC